>JAVVSI010000261.1:0-2173 GCA_036654315.1 Evtepia sp.
CCGACTACTCTCACTTTTGTGTCTACTTTCCCTATGTATTACAATATCCGTTCCCGCCATACAAGCCGACGATACCGCTGCGTGGCTACTGAAAACTACGCCACAAGTTTCTTCTATCGGTGGCGAATGGTCGGTCTTTGCCCTCGCGCGTGGGGAATACGCCGTTCCCAATCACTACAATCTCGACTATATTCAAACACTGGAAACCTACATCGCAAACCACGCCGGACAACTCAGTGCGCGTAAATATACGGAATATGCGCGTGTCGTCCTTGCACTCACCGCGCTCGGTCGAGATCCTACACAGGTTGCGGGTTATAACTTACTCCTCCCCTTAGCCGACTATGATAAAGTAACCGCCCAAGGTGTCAATGGCGCGGCATTTGCACTCCTTGCACTTGGCAATTATCCATCTATTACAAGCGCACCAAACTGCCCGGCCTTGTGTTCCCGCTACCTTGACTATTTGAAAAAATCGGAACTGCCCGGCGGCGGATTCTCTCTCGCCGGTGCTGTAGACCCGGATATCACCGCTATGGTCTTATCTGCTCTTGCGAGATACAAAGACCAAACAGAAATCAAGGCAATCATTGACCGCGCACTTGCGCTCCTCTCTACTATGCAAGGAGCAGATGGGGGCTTTCAAACACAAGGCGTTTCCTCATGTGAGAGCGTGGCACAGGTGATTGTTGCGCTCTGTGAACTGAACATTCCAATGAATGATCCGCGCTTTGTCAAAAATGGCGTCACACTTCAAGATGCACTCTCTCGTTACGCTCTCTCAGATGGCAGTTTTTCTCACGATCATAGCCAAACCGCAAACCATATGGCAACAGAGCAAGCCATGTGTGCGCTCGCCGCCCTCAAACGCATGGAGTACGCGCAAAGTTCTCTTTATGACATGGACGAAAAACTCTTCCCTGACACGCAGGGGCATCCAAATGAAACCGCCATTCGGATTCTCGCCTCCAAGGGTATCATCAATGGCATGGGCAATGGGCTTTTTATGCCCGACGAAACCATGAGCCGTGCCGAATTTTCTGCACTCATCTCGCGTGCGCTTGCACTTCCTATGACAGATCACTGCCGTTTTTCAGATGTACCAAAAGATGCTTGGTATGCTAACTATGTAGAAGCCGCCGCCAATGTTGCAATTATCCATGGAATTGGAGGGAATTGTTTTAATCCAAATGGTACCATCACACTTTCTGAAGCGGATATCATGCTGGCACGCGCCGCACAACTGAAACAGCTGAATCGTGATATCCCTGCTTGGATCCCCTCCCCCGCCATTACACGCGCACAAGTTGCCGCACGACTTTTTGATCTTTTATCTGAATTAGGGGTTTTACAATGAAACATAAAATTCTTCGTAAGTTTTTTTTCAGTTTCTTTTTGGTTGGGAGTCTCATTTTCTCGTTTTATATAACCGACAATCACAAGGCGGAATCAAGCACTACCGCACAGCCTGTAAGCACGGTCGAATCCTCGGAAGAAAACGAAATCATAGAAACACCCACAGTTTTGCCGCCTGTTGTAACGGAAACGGAGCCTTTACCGGAAGAATCAACTCCTCCGGTAAAGGCTCCTGCACCCATTACACCAGCCGCACCAAGCGCGATCAAACCGGCTACAAACGCACCAGTTACAAATGCAACAGCGTCTACGCCACCACTCGCATCGGTACCCACTGCCACAATACCGCAAACAATCTGCTCTCTGTCTGTGCGCTGTGACACTTTACTTGATAAGGCGGATCAGTTAGGCGTTGATAAGGCATCTTTGGTTCCGACAAATGGGATCATTTTTTCCAATACGGCTGTGGTATTTACCGAGGGTGAAACGGTATTCGATGTGTTGGAACGCGAATTAAAAAATGGGCGTGTACACTTGGAGTTTTCCATGACACCAATTTACAATTCTGCTTATATTGAGGGTATGGGAAATTTGTACGAATTTGATTGTGGCGCGTTGTCAGGTTGGGTCTACAAAGTCAATGATGTATTTCCCGGGTACGGTTGTTCTTCTTATTCACTTAAGGATGGGGATCGAATTGAGTGGCTTTATACTTGTGACCTTGGCGCAGATGTTGGCGGTGGGAGGGAGCAATTAGAAGTCGAGAACTAACGTACTGCGTTGCAAGTCTAACAATGAAAGTCTTTACTAAATTTTT
>JAVVSI010000262.1:0-2173 GCA_036654315.1 Evtepia sp.
ATCATTGAAGTGGTTCGGTAACAGGTGGATTATATCTAAGTCTCTCATAAAATGATGGTATCTATCGCCACAGCGATGATTCCATTCCTTGAAAATGATGATGCAAACCGCGCCCTCATGGGTGCGAATATGCAGCGTCAGGCAGTTCCGCTACTCACAACACAGGCACCGATTGTTGCAACCGGTATGGAACATAAGTGTTGTATTGACTCGGAAATTGCCATTCTTGCTGAGGGAGATGGCGAGGTAATTCGTGTCTCTGCAACCAATATCAGTATCCGATATGACAGTGATGGTCATGTATCGGATTATTCTCTGATTAAATTCCTGCGTTCTAACCACGGTACCTGCATCAATCAAAGACCGATTGTGAGTGTCCATGAGCGTGTAAAGCAAGGCGATGTGATCGCGGACGGTCCTTCCACGGATCAGGGCGAGATCAGTTTGGGTAAAAACATTCTCATGGGCTTTATGACTTGGGAAGGCTATAACTACGAAGATGCTATCCTGCTCAATGAACGTATGGTCAAAGATGATGTGTTTACGTCCATTCATATTGAAGAATACGAAACGGAAGCCCGCGATACCAAGCTGGGACCCGAGGACATCACGCGTGATATTCCAAACGTCGGTGAGGAAGCACTGAAAGATTTGAATGACTTGGGTGTCATCCGTGTCGGCGCGGAAGTGCATGCAGGTGATATCTTAGTCGGGAAGGTCACACCAAAGGGTGAAACTGACCTCACAGCGGAAGAACGTCTGTTGCGTGCAATCTTTGGTGAAAAAGCGCGAGAAGTTCGTGATACCTCCCTGAAAGTGCCGCATGGTGAATCCGGTATTATCGTTGATGTTAAGACCTTTACGCGTGAAAACGGAGATGAACTCGGGCCGGGCGTCAATATGATTGTCCGTGTCTATATCGCCCAAAAGCGTAAAATCAGCGTAGGCGATAAAATGGCAGGTCGTCATGGTAATAAGGGTGTTGTTTCTCGTATCATGCCGCAGGAGGATATGCCGTTTCTGCCGGATGGTACACCCTTGGATATTGTTTTGAATCCACTTGGTGTGCCGTCTCGTATGAATATTGGGCAGGTGTTGGAAGTCCATCTGGGCTATGCTGCACAGGCACTTGGCTGGAAAGTTGCCACACCGGTGTTCAATGGTGCGGATGAACGTGAAATTGAAGAGACACTAAAGCTGGCGGGACTGTCGACGGATGGTAAAACATGGCTTTATGATGGCAGAACCGGTGATCGTTTTGATAACCGCGTGACCGTTGGCTATGTGTACTTCTTAAAACTGCATCATCTTGTCGATGATAAAATCCATGCGCGTTCCACCGGACCTTATAGTCTTGTGACGCAGCAACCTCTGGGTGGTAAAGCACAGTTCGGCGGTCAGCGTTTTGGCGAGATGGAAGTCTGGGCATTGGAAGCCTATGGTGCCGCTTATACCTTGCAGGAAATTTTGACTGTAAAGTCGGATGACGTGACCGGTCGTGTTCGTACCTATGAGGCGATTGTCAAGGGTCACAATGTCCCGAAACCGGGTATTCCGGAATCGTTTAAAGTTCTGGTCAAAGAATTACAGGCTCTCTGTCTCGATATTCGCGTTTTGGATGTCAATGGGGATGAAATTGAACTCCGTGACGATGAAGATGATAACTATCAGCAGATTCCTGTCGTAAAAGAAGAAGAAACCTATGCTGCTGATTCTGAATTTGTTGCTGCGGGCTTTACGCTCAGAGAAAACGATGACGATGATGATCTGATTGTAGCAGAAGCGGTGGAATCGGAGGAGGACGACTTGGACTTGTTTGAACAGGAGGACGATGATCTATGAGTTATGCTGAATTTGACGCCATTCGCATCGCCATCGCGTCTCCCGAACAGGTGCGTGAATGGTCTCATGGCGAAGTCAAAAAACCGGAAACGATCAACTACCGCACACTGAAACCGGAACGCGACGGTCTGTTTTGCGAAAAGATCTTTGGGCCGACGAAAGACTGGGAATGTCACTGCGGAAAATATAAAAAGATTCGCTATAAAGGCAAAATCTGTGATCGTTGCGGTGTGGAAGTCACGCGTGCAAACGTCCGGCGCGAACGGATGGGGCATATAGACCTTGCCGCCCCTGTCTCTCATATTTGGTATTTTAAGGGCATTCCATCTCG
>JAVVSI010000263.1:0-2171 GCA_036654315.1 Evtepia sp.
TTCAGGCTGATCGTGTGGAGGATGTCTTTGAGGAAGCCTGTGGCGGAACACCTCATAACATCGGATTACTGACACCCACGGAGATCATTCCGATGAGCTTCTACCAATTCTTTCTTCGCTATTTTGGCGCAGAGGAGTCGGTCATAGACGCGCGCAATATCCTGTGTAAGGCAAAATATATTAAATCCGACGATGAAATGCGGATGATCAAAGAGGCCTCCAAGATTTGCGATGTCATGATTGAGGGTATGCTGGGAGTGATCAAGCCGGGCATGTATGAAACGCAAGTGGCCCAGTGGGGTTATGCCATTGCATCTGAACTGGGCGTGGAGCTACATGGCTTCGACATTATGGTTTGCGCAGGGGAAGCCAACCGCACATTGATCGGACGAGCCATGAATCGCCGCATTCAAGAGGGCGACTACGTGATGTTGGGGGTGGGTCCGAAGCGAGATGGACTGACGGCCTGTGAGCGAGTATCTATAATCTGTACAGATACACCGCAAAAGTTGACGGAAGATCAGAAATTCTGGTTCAACTTTACGGAAGAAGCCTTCCGCGTGGGTCTAAATGCGTATGTCAACGTGGCTCAAAATGATTTGCCCGCTTATTTGCAAGAGAAAGCGTTGGTTGACTATTTTACCGAACACGCGAATGAGGTTTCTGCACGCATTGGAAAACCCGTAGACCTTGCGATGCTCAAACCCTATACTGGAACGCACAATGCCGGCTATACGGAATGTCAGGAGTTCTACGGTGCAATCACGATGGATTCTAAAGAAGCGCTTGGGAATCAGATTGTCACGATGCTAGATGTGGCGGTACGTGGTTTTTCAAACAATTGGAATGACTCTGTGATTCCGGGACTGGATTATCTGCTGGTGGAAAAAACTTTGGGAAAATATGGTCATCAAGTTGAGGTGCTGAACGACCTCCCAATCAATGTGCAGCATTTGGTGGGAAAAAATTTCTGACGGTGGGAAATTTGGAGTCATGGGGGGGGGGGTTTGGTTGTGCGCCCCCCCCACGGGCGGGGTTTTGGGGAAAAAAAAATTGAGGGTGGGGATTTTGGCGGCGTTGTTTCACGATTGAACATTTCGGGTGTGGATGTCCTTCGCATGAATTATGAACTGCTCGGCATTAGCAATGTGTTGGCGGGGGGGATTCCGATTCTTTTTCCGTCAGTCAGCAAGTGCCCGGAGGATAGTGCCGTGTTTGATGGGCGGGCATACACTATGCCGATGCATGGGTTTGCCAAGGATGTGCCTTTCGAGGTAAAAGGTGTAGGAAAGAAATGGTGCGAACTTACACTGTCGGCATCGCCGGTGTGGATGGACAATTTCTATCCCTATGATTTCAGACTAATACTTCGGTATGAGCTGGAAAACGATTCGTTGAAAACCACGATGTGTGTGGAGAATAAATCCGACAAACGGATGCCTATGGTGCTGGGATATCATCCGTTTTTTCTGACACCTGATCGGAATCAGACAGCGTTTGACTTTGATCTGTGGGAAAATTGGGACTATACGCACTGTGATGAAAACGGACCGGCGCACGGATTTAGAGATAAGCCCGTGCGACTGGAGGAGGCCTATGATACGGTCTTTTTAGGGGACAATGCGCGGGCGACACTGGTCAACCGACAACTGGGATACAGGGTGGAGATGGATGCGGATGAAACCTTCAAGGTCGTTACGATTTGTACGGCTTTGGAGAATGCTTCATGCGTCGAGCCTTGGCAGGCTTGCTCTAACGCCTTGAATACAAACGATATGCTCCAATATGTCGAGCGTGGCGCAAGCAAAAGCTTCTGGTATCGCTTGTCACTATCAAACGTTTGACACCTAGAAGTCCGCGAAGTCAAAAATGCGTGTATAGCAGAGAGACTTTTTCGTCGCGGGGTTGTCAACACTTTTACGGACAAGAACCTAAGCGGTCGGCAAGCAGCCAGTTGAATGCGTGGGAATAGCGCATCAACTGGCGAAAGATAGCCAAGCCAAGAGACCGTCCCAACCTTTGAGTAAACCTTCATCATGGTGTAGAATAGAGACGCAGCGGTGGCGGATAAGAATATGGCCAGGAAGAATCGCACCCGGAAGGAAACGAGCGCGGCGGCAAGATCCGGGAGTTGTTGCGGGCAAGCAACGTCAGCAGCACGGATGACATAT
>JAVVSI010000264.1:0-2166 GCA_036654315.1 Evtepia sp.
CTTTGCCATGTTTAGCCTCCTTGTGCTTCTGTGGCGTGCATTAGGGTATGGGCATATTTCGGCCAGCGTAAAATTCCAAATTTGACATATAGCCGAAGTTGCCCTTGTGATAGCGAGTCGAGCCCGGCATCCGCCGTGAGCTTCCGGATCGTCATTGGTGATGTGTCCAGCATAGTGACCTCTCCCTCTTGCGCAAGCGTGTCCACAAGATACCGAAGCCATCGCTGTCTCGCCTCCGCTGTTGGTGCGAAAACATGACCGGCGATTACTCCGTTCATCCACGCGACCGTGTTCGTCTCGGTCGATGTTTCTAAGCTGGATAGGCGAAAATAAACCGCAGGTGCTTCCGCCTGCGGTTCGTAATATGGCGGCAGCACATCGTGTCCTATGACTTTCGCGTACGGCTCCCACTCCTTTATGAAGTGGTTCATCGCCATTATCGGGTCTGGGTCGCTTGTAATTTGGAGAGGAAATGCGAAGACATCAAACGCCATAGTTATACCCACAATCTGCTTTGCTCGTTCTGATTCGTTTGCTGCTTCGAAGCTATCCGACCTTTGCCATGCGAGGCAGTAGGGTGGTTCTCCGTCTGGTGTTATGAAAATGCCGCAGAGAGCGGCTCGCACGTCCGGTTCAATTTTTTCCGGCATCGTACCTGTGTCAATGCACCATATATTGAAGATTGCCTGCCCTGAAGACTGTCGCTCTGGGTTTGCATGCATATCGACTGTGTAATCGACGCGCGGATATTGTACTTTGTTTTTCCATCCATTTGCCATGTCGCTCGGTGCATTTTGGTAGAAAACGGCTGCTTTTCCTTCGTATTGTGCCAGCTTTTCTTGAAGTCCTCGCCATGCCGTCATCCTTGTGTAGATTAAATCCTCAAGCGTTACCATCTTATATCACGCCCTCGGTGTGAATAGTAATTAGATCATTCGTCCATCTGATTTCCCATTCTTTTCTGTAGACCTCGACAGAATCGATCACAAAGTAATTCGTGACGTTACCAATGTCTGGCAGAGTAAGAACTGTAAGTTTGTCATCGGATATCGATGTGATGATACCATTCTTTGCTTTATTCCATCCGGTGCGTTTGGCGCTGATGAGGTCACCTTTTCGGACGTACTTCGGATCGAATATTTTCTCCGTATTGTCTTTGATTAATGACATGGCGTGCCTCCTTTCCCAGTCACTTGTTTAGGTATGGCTCGCTGAATATCGCCATGACTTTTTGCTTAGATCCGTCTATGATGGGTTCTTCGTACGGTCTTGGCTTGATTTTCGGCGTGCCGTCCTGAAGGTATGGTGCGTATTTGACGTCGGTCGTAATAGCTGGCTTCACGGTGAACGTCGTTGGTGTTTCTCCCTGTGATGCGGCAGCAGGTCGCCAGCTCCTCCGCAAGTCTCCACTCCGTACTGCAGGAGGTTCGCCTGGCGCAGATGCCGTGTAGGTTGACTTCTTTGTGAACGGCTTCCGATACTTTCGCCCGCTGCGCTGTCCTCTTAGGACGTTCAGAGCTGAATTTCTCATCTCGTTTGCTGCTCGAAAAGCCCGCGACGCTGTCTCTTGGTTGACCTTGCCGACCACCTTTCCAGTGATGTCCTTGATGTCAATTTCCATCAGCTGCATCGCTCCTTTCCTGTGTGTAGTAAATTGTCCAGATGCCAATGTCTCCAGGTTCTTCTATGCCTTGAATATAAAAAAGCCGGTTTCCGAAAATCAGCCGATCTCCTTCCCGCGCGTGCGGTTTACCGCGTTGCGTAAGGGTGTGAGTGATTGAGTGCTGTTGCTGATCCCATCGCTCTCTTTCTTCTGGTGTGGCGTCAGCAAGAACCGCACTCAGGCGATCACCTGTACTGTTTTCATATCCAGATGTAACTCGCCCGCGTGCGGTTGTGATTTCACTTTTCTTTTCGACGATGAAGTCCTTGAAAAGGTTTCCGGTTCGGAGGTACATTGGGCTTCCGGTTCTATTCATGCGAATTCCCTCCCTCCGTGTTGACCGTCTCCGGGTTCTCCTGCATTCCTGTGTAGAAGTAGGCGGGGGTGCTGCTTATTTGTGGCGGAATGATCGGTATTCCCATTGCGCTGACCTGCGCTGCCAGTTCATCGTGGAGCAATTTCCATGCGTCGAATCGCCCACGAAGCTGAAGCGATAGGGGTCC
>JAVVSI010000265.1:0-2164 GCA_036654315.1 Evtepia sp.
TTTTGGCGCGTGTAAAGAATTTTAGAGGCAGGGATAGAAGTGGCACGAATCTCATCATAGGCGATTTCGGATGTTTGACTTTTCCCAATGCGCTCATAGATCAACGCATTTTCAGCCAGTAAATGACTGCCAAGCTGACGTTTCGCTACGTTCAAACTGTCCTTACTTTCCTTTTCCTTGACAGGGTAGACGGAGAGTACACCGCTTTTTTTAGAAGTGACGGTGACGAGCTGCCCATCAAATGAAGCAATATCGCCGTCTGTTTTCCCCAAAAGTACAAGCCCGCAAGGAAGCGTCACTTTCACGCTGTTGGAAGAGATCGCAGCAAGTCCAATTGCGTTCCCTATTACTTTTTCGCTGTCTGCCGCACCCGCCACCTGATTATCTGAGGTGAGCAACAGTGTAATATTACTTCCTACTTTGAACTGTGACAAAGTCGGAATGGCCGAAGCCAGTACCGTAAATTCATTGCCGAGCATGGTGATTTTACTGGGGGCTTCCGTATTCGGGTAAGCGTTTTCATAATAACCACTGACACGCGTGTCGGAGATTTGAATTTTGTTTTCTTTTGCATGATATGTGGCGACGTCATAGGCACGGAGCGCGGATGCTGTTACTTTTTCGCCGCCTTTATAAATACTGTAATCGGTTCTGTCCGTCAGCAGAGAGAAATTGCCGCCGCCGTCTTTTGAAATAACAACCGCTTCTTCGGCGGCGACATCCCCGATAAAGAGCAGTTCGACTTTTCCGTTTTGACCGATATGCAGTGTGACTTGCGTGCCGGGTCTGATATTGATGAATACATCGCCATAGGTTTTCGATACGCCACGCTCATAGGCTGTGATTTTAGCGGTCATGGTGTAGGAATTGCCCGCTGTATCCTTCAATGTGCCTGCCTTTGCGGAGGAAACTGTAATCTCCTTGACACTGCCAACATTGGAGGGCAGGAACGACATGACTTTTCCGTTTGCATCCAGCATAAGTGTGCCTTTACGGCCGGACAGTAGCGTTGGAACATAAGTACCGGCGAGCGGATATGTTCCCTTTGTGGTTTCGAATGCCGGTGTGCCTTCCTTTTCGTTGGCATTTAGAAGAATGATGTTTTCTTCGATACTCCCGGCAATGGAGGCGGCAAAGGTTGCGGTACCGTCTTTTTTCTTTGTTGTCAACAAATTGACAAAAAGCTGTGCCGCATCCGAACGGCGGATCGCATCACCGGCGGCAAGCGGGACATCTTTCGTCAGACCAATTGTGGCGGCGGTATCAAGGTAGCCGTCCGGCCAGATCATGCCGACATCTGCATCTTTATAGTCGAGAAGCCGCATTAGGATGGTGACTGCCTGACCGAATGTGATGATCTGATCCGGGGCAAATGTGCCATTTGCAAAACCGGAGATGAATTTCTTCTCTCCACGTACCGCAAGGTTGATATAACCTGCCGCCCAATGACCGGATTTCACATCGGGGAAAATAGTGTAATTTTGATAAGTTGCAATACGAGATCCTTGATTTTGCGCCATAATTGCCATTTTTGTAAACTGAGCGCGGGTCAAAGTTCCGGCGGGATCAAATTGCGTCTCGGAGATTCCATTCAACACACCGAGCATCCGCAGCACTTCGACGTTACGGGCGACCAGCGGATCTGAGATATCCGTAAACGCGGTTGCGGCGGAAGCGGTGGGCATGAGGGAGAAAGCGAGACAGAGAGAGAGCAAGAGGGACAGTAGCTTCCTTTTCATATAAAAACTCCTTCTGTTAAGTGATACTATTCTGCACGGAGTGCAACGACAGGCTGTAAGCCCGAAGCCTTGGCGGCAGGGTACATACCAAAGACCAAGCCCAGCATGACCGAAAAACCAACGGCACCCAAAGTAATGACAGGGGAGGGGAGCAAGGTCATTTTCAAGATGAGCTTCCCGCCGATATAGGTCAGTCCACTGCCCAGTGCAACCCCGAAGATCCCACCGATCCCACAAATCACACCGGCTTCGATGAGGAATTGCGCCACAATAGACTTTCGTTTGGCACCAATGGCACGTCGAATTCCGATTTCTTTTGTACGCTCGGTGACGGTGACGAGCATAATATTCATGATGCCGATCCCGCCGACCAAAAGAGAAATGCCTGCAATCCCACCCAAAATCAGGCTCATCATTGAGGCAAC
>JAVVSI010000266.1:0-2133 GCA_036654315.1 Evtepia sp.
AAGGTTCGTCTAATGGTTGTTGGGGCGGTGATAGATTCACCGGAGTATATCCAGCTTATTGAAGATGTGGGAGCTGCGGTTGTTGCCGATAGATTCTGCTTTGGATCTCTTCCCGGGATGGAGCCGATAGATGAAACCGGCGACCCATACATAAGTATGGCAACGCATTACCTGTCAACCTGTGAGTGTCCAAGAATGGTGGAGAACTGGAGAGGCCGAATAGACAGCATTGTCAAATGGGCGCAGGAATTCAACGTGGACGGAGTCGTCATTGAGAGTATCAAGTTTTGTGATTGGTGGGGCTATGAGGTTCTTACCATGATAAATTCACTGGAGCAGCACGGCATACCGGTGGTTAAGATCGAGCGCGAATACAGCTACGCAAATGAAGGTCAGTTCAGAACGAGAATTCAAGCTTTTATTGAGAGCCTTGAGCATAAAGACAAGCAGATTTCAACGATGGGAGGATCTTTGCATGAGGACGTATAAGGGTAATGTCAAGGACCAGCTGGTGGATTTTGCCTATTGGTCGAAAAACTGGGGTACCGTGATGGGCATGGTGGCACAGAATCCTGTGAAAATTGTGAAGTCCATGTTTTCGTACCCATGGATATATGACCTTCTGAAGATAAACGAACTTGTGAAAAGGCATAGCGAGGGACGTACGGGAACGTCGCTCCTATTGAATGTATACACGTTTTCCGAGGTGGTAAGCACAGCCACCCGCTTAATATCGGGAGCGCTGCTGCACCCGGAGGATACGGTGAACTGCAACATTCTTATTCCATCTCAGATATATCAGGCGATGGACCTGAATTTCCTCGCGTCTGAGGTGCCGGATGCAGTCCTTCCGATGATCGATCAGCATTGCTGTGAGAAGTATATGGATTTCGTGGAGAATATGGGGCTGCCGGGAGATACCTGCAGTTACCCCAGGATAGCCGAAGGAATGGCACTGGCGAACCATCTTCCGAAGTGCAAGTGTCTTGTTTCCGTGAATCTTGCCTGCGACGGCGCAACCGCGGCATACAATGCGATCGAGCAAAAACTTGGGGTGAATTCTTACTGCCTGTGCGTGCCCTATGACTTTAAATCAGAGGAAGCCATGGATGCATTTGCAGAGGACATCCGTGGGATGATCTCGTTTCTTGAAAAGGAGACGGGTCACAAGCTTGACTGGGATAAGCTCAGAGAAGTGTGCACCAGATGCAATGAAATTCAGGCCATGGAAATGGACCGCTGGGATATGCTGCGTTCCGACAGACCCACTATAGTGGGCGATAACATCTGGCTCCCGCATTTTGCATTCTACAATCTTGAACCCGGCAGTAAAAAAGCAAAGCGTCTATTTGAAAAAACAGCAAGAATCACGGAAAAGGCACATATTCGCCGCGAGGAGCCAATGAAGAATATGCGTTATCGTGCGGTGCTGTGGAATCCGCCCACATTCGCATATTCACATTTCTGGAACTGGCTGGAAAGATGCTGGGGTATAGGCGTCGTGATGGATCTTGAAACCTTTGGATACACAGAGTACATAGACACAAGCTCGGATGACGCGATGCTGAAAACGATGGGTCGGAGCTGGATGTGTCAAACCATGGCAAGACAAATGCGGGGCAATGCAGCGAACTATGTCGACGATTTTTTGAGTATGACAGAAATGTTCAGTGCGGATTTTGTGATAATCGCAAATCATATCGGCTGCAGAAACAGCATGGGTATGAGCGGAATAACGCACGAGACGGCAAGGGAGCGTGACATTCCCTTGTGCATATTCAATTATGAGCTGATGGATTCCCGTGTATGCTCAAGGCAAGGCATAAGAAACCAGATTTCCGAGTTTATGATGAACGTAATGCATGCAGATCCGCTGGATGCTTCGCTATTAAAAATTGAAGACTCGGAGAGCTGGTAAAATGGTAGGAGATATGAGCAATATGGAAACAAACAGGTATGTATGCGGCTGTGACATAGGTTCAACATACGGCAAGGCTGTCGTGCTCGGTCTGGACGGCAGTATTGTCGGGACTTCAATCGTGATGAGTATGCTGGACCCGGAGGAGACATCGGAAAAAATTGTTGCCGCCGCAACGGAGGCTTTGCCGGGAATCAAATCGCCGAAGGACTTTG
>JAVVSI010000267.1:0-2131 GCA_036654315.1 Evtepia sp.
ATGGTCGGAATCAACGAGCAAGAAATTGAAGTTCTGATGTCACAAAGGGGCATATAGATTGCTGCGCCCTACAAGGTGCGTTTACGGCGAAAGAGGGATGCACCATCTTTGATGGTTTCCAGAACGAGGATACGGCTGATTTTATCCTTTGCTACCGTCAATGGATTATCGCTTAGAATGACGAAATCGGCGTGTTTTCCTGCTGCGATACTGCCTTTTGTTTTCTCTTCAAAGTACTGAGAAGCTGCATGGATGGTAAGGGCTTTCAAGGCATCCAATGCGCTGATACACTCCTGTTTTCCCAATACGATTCCGGTTTTGCTTGTTCTGGTCACTGCGCATTGTATGGTTTCGAGCATATTGGGTTCAATGACGGGGGCATCCTGATGGAAAGTGAAAGGGATATCATGGGAGAGGGCAGAGTGGGCAGGACTGATGGACTGCGCTCTGTCGTATCCGAAATTTTTAATATGAATATCACCCCAATGGAGAACATGGGCAATGAAAAACGAGGGAATCATGTGCAGTTTTGCGACTGCCGCCAGTTGATCTTTGGCAATCAACTGCGCGTGAATGATGACAGGTTTCAAATTGCTTATGTTCTTCTGTTTTTCCGCTACTTTTTGTACCGCATGGATATATTGTTCAATGGCGGCATCTCCGTTGCAATGTGCCAAGATTTGAAATTCGTTTTTCGCCGCAGTGGAGACTGCCGATATGACATCGGTATCGGACATGGTGCCGTAGCCGGAGGAGGTGTCATTTTGATAAGGGGTTTTCATCCAGGCGGTTTTGACTTGTGGAGAGCCGTCCAGAATTATTTTATAGCCGCCGATTTTGAAATGCCTGTCGTATTGTTTGACGGCGTTTGGAAATGCCGCCGAGAGTGCATTCATAGAAGCCATATCGGAATAGCCCACCAAATCGAGGGAGAGTAGCCCGCTGTTGATCAAAGCCTGATAGAGGGGTAACATTTGCGCGACCATCATGCCCTCTTGTACGGTTGTGATACCGTAGGCGAGATAGTTATTTTGTGCCTGTCGGTAGGCGTCCAGCATGGTTTTCATATCGGACATGGGAACTTGTTTGATACAGTGAATATAGGCGGATTCCTCCATATATCCGGTGAGTTCGCCGTCTGCACAGCCAATGACGCCGCCATCGGGTGGCGGTGTGATCGGTGTGATATGGAGGGCATCCAGTGCGGCGGAATTCAGTACACCACAGTGACCGGATTGATGTTGTAGGAGGAGGGGGTGGTTTGGTGCGATGTGGTCAAGGAAGGCTTTGGAGGGGTGACATTTTTCGACGAGTGTATTGTGATCATAACCTTTGGCAACAATCCATGTGCCTTGTGGGATCTGCTTGGATGAAAGGAAGCTTGAGATACGCTGTGCTATTTCGTCAAAGGACGTCGATTCTTCCAAAGCAACTTGTAGTTGTGCGTTGGCGTAGGATGAAAAATGACCATGCGCGTCGAGAAAGGCGGGGATCATAGTGTTTCCCTGTAAGTCAATTGGTTCTGCCTCCGGTGCAAAGGCGCGTAGTGTTTCGAACGTACCAACCCGCACAATGATTCCCGCATCGGTTAAAACGGCCTGCGTGTAAAGTTCGGGTTCCATGGTTACGATGGTGCCATTGTAATACAGCTTTTTCATAGCGTCCCCCTCTTTTCTCAAGGTCGGGTTATTTCCCATGTAAAATGGTAAAGGCGTGGGGCAGAACCTCCACTTCCGCGATACGATGTTGACCACCGTATTCACCATCTAGGGTCCAAGCGACGTCGTCATTGGTTTCGAATTGGACATGGGAGGCGGAAAAGGTTTTCAGCATAGGGCTGCCGATTTTGCCATCGGCACGAATGAGCATGCGGCTGAGTTGTTCGAGTTCAAAGATATCTTTGGGTTTTGAGATGAGGGTCACTTCTAATAAGCCGTCATCAAGGAGGGGATTGCCGGGCGGGAAGTTGCGAATACGTCCAACGGAGGTAGAATTACTGACCATGACGTAGAGATAATCACCCTCGAGTGTTTGTTCATGATCATATTGGATACGCACATGATATGGTTTGAGGGATCCCCAATATTTTACGCTTTCGAACAAATAAGCGGTATAACCGAGCAAATTTTTA
>JAVVSI010000268.1:0-2122 GCA_036654315.1 Evtepia sp.
GTTTCCGTGACGATACCGCATAAACACCGTTTCGATACAATTCCCATCTGCCAGTTTCCAGAGGTATTTCATCGTTCCATCCAGTTTCGAAACCTGTTTCCGCTCTATGGTCGGCACTGTGAGTTCTGCCTTTTCTTTCAGAATCTCACGCAACGCTTTGGGCAGATTACTCATCTCGTCAATGGACGTAACACCACGATGCAACCATTGAAAAATTTGCTGCCCCCGAAAAGTTGGTTGCCCAAATTCTTTGCAGAATTCTCCCAACTCTTCCGGTGTCATGGATTTTAAATGCATAGTTCCCTCCACAGTTTTGCAATGAAAAACCCGTCCGTATCCATTCTATGCGGCCAAAGCGTGACCGCACCCTCCGCTACCTCGCCAATCGAACCCGGCAATGTAAATGTATGCCGTTTGAATTCCGAATGCTTCGCCAGAAAATCACTGACTACCGCTTCGTTTTCCTCCACACGCAAGGTACAGGTTGAATACAGAAGTGTCCCACCCGGTTTCACATAGGAAGAAACCGTTTCTAAGATTTGTGATTGAATTTCCGGTAAATTCCTAAAATCTTCCGGCTTTTTATACCGTATCTCCGGCTTCTTCCGAATCACACCCAAACCGGAACAAGGTACATCCGCAATCACAAGATCAAAGTGTTCCACCCACTCTTCTTTTTTCTTTTTTGAATCGGCAACAGTCGCCGAAATAATGCGCAGGCCAAGTCGCGCAGCACCGGCCTCAATGATACGTTTTTTATTGGCGTGGATATCACAGGAAACAATCTCGCCCTCGTTATTCATAGCAATGCCGGCAGCAAATGATTTCCCGCCCGGTGCCGCACAGGCATCCAAAACCCGCATACCCGGTCGCGCACCGGCGGCAACAACAGCAAGCTTTGCCGCAGGATCCTGCACATAGCAAAGACCATGGCAGAATGCGTGCAATCGCTCAATATCCCCGGTATGAGAAATCGCGAGACAATCCGCAAGCCACGGATGTCGACGCACCGTCACCCCATCCGCTTCCAAGGATGCAACCACATCCTCCGTTTTACAAGTATTCACCTGTACAAGAATCGGCGGTTCGGTATTATTGAAACGCAATAGTTGTTCCGTTTCATCCATGGATAAACATTGCGCGAATTCTCGAATTAACCACTCGGGATGACTATAACGTAACGATAAATAGTGTATTGGATCCCTTTGATCCAACACAGGCAATTCATCTATTTTTCGGATGATATTCCGTAAAATACCGTTCACCATGCCCGGTGCTTTTATGTTTTTGCAGTGTTTCCGCGTCAGTTCCACTGCCTCATTCACTGCTGCATTTTGTGGGATCTTTGATAAAAACAAAATCTGATACAGGCCAAGTCTTAGATTATTTCGGACTTTACTCTCCATCTTCTCAATCTTTAAACTGGAAAATTGTGATAAATAAAAATCCAAAAGCATACGATTTTGCAAAACACCCAAACATAATTTTGTCGCAAGTGCCGCATCGCGGCGGTCTAGGTTTTGCGTTTCAATGGCCTGATTTAAAAATTCGCTCGCCCAGGCATTTTGCCGCTCAACAGCGGAAAGCGTAAGCAATGCGGCTTCTCTGGATGATGACATATGTTCCCCTCTCACTTTTGCGCCATTACAACGGATCAATTCAGCTTGTGACCACGTAAAAAATCCGATGCCCGCATCCGTTTTCCACCCGGAGCCTGCAATTCATCAATACGAAGAACCGTGTTTTGACCACAGACCATATGAATCCCACGTTTCCCTGCCTCTAAAATCGTCCCCGCCTCTTTTTCTGAGGATTCATCTATCAAGCTTGTCTTGAAAATTTTACAGCTCATTTGCGCAAACTCTGCCGTCGCGGCGGGCCAAGGCGTCAAGCCACGCACTTGATTATGAATTTCCGTGGCCGTACGTTGCCAATCAATCGGTGAAAGTTCCTTTCCAAGACGCGGCGCAAATGTTACTTGCGCCTCATTTTGTACCGTACGCGTTGCTGTTCCATTTTGAATCTTCTCTATGGTTTCTACAAGCAGTTCTGCTCCCATTTCCGCCAGCCTGTCATGCAGTTCACCCACTGTCTCATTCGAATCAATGGGCGTTGCCGCCTG
>JAVVSI010000269.1:0-2116 GCA_036654315.1 Evtepia sp.
CAAAGTGGGCGATATTTTGGAATTGCGCTACGGCGCCAGATTGACTAAAATCGAAGTGCTTGCAATCAATGAGTATGCACAAAAGGCAGAGGCTGCCGCACTTTACAGAGAATTGCCGCAATCTTAGAAAGGAATACACAAATCCGAATGACGAATTCCCTCGAACTATTCAGCGGGACCGGTGGTCTTGCGCTGGGTCTACAACAATCAGGTTTTCATCATCGCGCGCTCTTGGAATGGGATAAAGATTCCTGCGACAATATCAAAGCCAATATTGCAAACGGCTTCCCCTTAATTCAGGATTGGAATGTCGTGCAAACAGATGTTCGTCTGGTTCATTACGACGATTTCGATGTGCAGTTCGTCGCAGGTGGTCCGCCCTGCCAACCCTTCTCCTTGGGCGGAAAACACCAGGCGTATAACGATAAACGAGATATGTTTCCGGAAGCCGTCCGGGCGGTGCGCGAAATTCAACCGCGCGCTTTCGTCTTTGAAAATGTCAAAGGTCTGCTCCGTGAATCCTTTCGCACTTATTTCAATTATATTTTATTACAACTCACCTATCCCGATATGGTCAAAAAAGAAGGCATGACTTGGATCGAACATCTGAAACTTTTGGAACAATACCACACCTCCGGTCACACGCGCGGACTCTCCTATCACGTCGTATTTCGCCTTCTCAATGCCGCCGATTACGGTGTGCCACAACTCAGACAGCGTGTTATTATCGTGGGATTTCGCAGCGATCTGGATGCGCGTTGGTCTTTCCCGGAAGGCGAATGCTCAAAAGAGGCTTTGGATTATGCCAAATATGTGGATCATTCCTATTGGGAAGAGCATCGCGTTGCAAAAAGCAATCGCCCCACCATCACCCAAGCAAAACAAGAAAACATCCGACGCAAAGTGGATGCCTTCCAAAAAACAAAACCGCCGACGCGTTGGAAAACAGTGCGGGACGCCTTTGTTGGACTGGAAGATCCACGCAAGGGCAAAATAGATCCCGCTGTCTCAAATCATATCTTTCACGGCGGAGCCAGACCTTATGTCGGTCATTCCGGAAGCCTCCTGGACGAACCCTCCAAAACCATCAAGGCAGGGGCTCACGGTGTCCCCGGTGGTGAAAATATGGTCATTCTGGAGGACGGTTCGCTTCGATATTATACCGTTCGGGAAAGTGCGCGGATCCAGACTTTTCCCGATAATTATCTTTTTTACGGATCTTGGACGGAGAGTATGAGACAAATCGGGAATGCAGTTCCTGTCAAATTGGCCGGTGCCATTGGCCACTCTATCATCACACAACTGGAAAGGATGGATCACAATGGAACGGAAAAACGACATTCCCACATACGTTCCCTTTAATCCCCTAGACAAACGACATCTCGGTGAAAGTGCTGCCAACGCCCTGCTCTCCTCTGAAATTTGTGCATTGCCACCCAATCCCTTTCTCGGTGCCGGTGTGTACGCGCTCTATTACACCGGAGATTTTCCCTCTTACCACACCCTCGCCGCTGCCAATCGCGACAATCAATTCGCCTGCCCGATCTATGTCGGAAAGGCGGTACCCGCCGGGGCGCGCAAGGGCGGAATCGGAATGGATGTCGATCACGGACTTGCACTACACAAAAGATTGAGCGAACACGCCGATTCTATCACGGATGCACAAAATCTGACCCTTTCAGACTTCTATTGCCGCTTCCTCGTTGTCGATGATATCTGGATCCCACTGACCGAATCCCTGCTCATTGAACGATTCAAACCCGTCTGGAATCGTGCCTTGGAAGGTTTTGGAAACCACGACCCCGGCAAAGGTAGATACAATGGAAAAATGCCGGCATGGGACTGCCTACACCCGGGTAGAGCTTGGGCGGAACGTCTACAACCCTGCGCCCTCTCTGCGCAAGATCTCCATACACGACTTTCTCTCTATTTTCCACCTTGATCCACAAAAAAAGACCCTGCCCACAGTATCACACTGTAGGCGGGGTCTCTTTTTCTATGCGTCAATTGCATCTTTTAAAGACTGGCTTGCTTTAAAGGACGGAACCTTCATCGCGGGAATCGGAATGGATTCATTCGTTTTCGGGTTGCGACCCATGCGCTCTGCACGGCTTTT
>JAVVSI010000270.1:0-2108 GCA_036654315.1 Evtepia sp.
AGGAAAAAGGTGTGGAATATGACTCGATACTGATGAGCTTCACCGAGGATACGTATATCGGCGATGCCATGAAATTGCAGCAGGTGTTGGTCAACATCATATCAAATGCAATTAAATTTACACCGGTCGGCGGTAAAGTTCAGTTTATTGTGAATCAGGAAAAAATCAATCAGGAGGAAGCGCTCATGCGCTTCATAGTGAATGTTACGGGTATTGGCATAAGCGAGGAATTTCTCCCGCATCTTTTCGAGCCTTTTGAGCAGCAGCAGGGAGGAGCTACCACCCCTTATGCAGGGACAGGACTGGGTCTTGCCATCTGCAAGAACCTCGTCGAACTCATGGGCGGAAAAATAAGCGTCAACAGCATTGAGAGGGTTGGCAGCGAATTTGTGATCGAGGTAAAACTGCTGATTTCGGAAAAAAGCAGGAAAGCCATGAAGCCGATACCCAACTTGCAGCTGGAAAAACTCCAGGTGCTTGTTGTGGACGACGATGTAGTTATCTGCCAACACACGCAGCGCGTATTGGCAGATATGAGTCTTAGGGCGGAATATGTGGTTTCAGGCACAATGGCAATATCCGTTGTTCGGGAAAAATGGGAAAAGAAAGAGTTCTACGACATCATTCTGTTAGACTGGAAAATGCCGGACATGGACGGTATTGAAACCACTCGCGAAATCCGAAAGATTGTGGGCCCGAATGTCACCATAATAATTATGACCGCCTATGATTGGGCGGCGATTGAGATGGAGGCAAAGCAGGCGGGTGTCAATATGCTCATTGCCAAACCTCTTTTCAAATCCTCGCTCATCTCCGCATTTGAAAAATTTTGCGGAAACACGAACCTTCCAGCCGAATCTGAGTCTTCGTGCGAATACGATTTTTCGGGAAAGCGGGTTTTGCTGGTTGAGGATCATCTGCTGAACATAGAGGTTGCAAAAAAACTGCTCGGTTCGAAGAAATTGGAGGTTGACACTGCCGAAAACGGATTGCAGGCAATCGAAACCCTCGCGCAAAAGGACGAGGGATATTACGACGCCATTCTCATGGATATCAGAATGCCGGTGATGGACGGAATCACGGCTGCAAAATCCATTCGTCAGATGCGAAATACCGATGCAAAAACGATTCCGATCATCGCGATGACTGCGAATGCATTTGATGAGGACATTGAAAAAACAAAGGCTGCCGGAATGAACGCACATCTTGCAAAACCCATTGAACCGGTATTGTTATATAAGACTTTGCAGCGATTCCTGAACCAGGAGGTATAGGAAAATGAAAAAGCTGTCGAAAATAAAAAAAGATCTCATCGATCTTGCGCTCCCCATCGGAATGGTGATTGCCGAGACTTCCCCGAGACTTCCCATTCTCTGGGTCAATGACATGTTTGTTGAAATGCTGGGATTTTCAGATTCCGACGAATTGATCAAGGCGTTTGACGCTTCCTCGTGGAATTTTGTGTCACCGCTGGACAGAGAGCGTCTCAAGCTATATGCGGAAACGCGGATTGGCACCGCTGACCCATATGAAATCACCTACCGCGTCTTGCGAAAGGACGGAAGCTGTATTTGGGTCAGTCAGAATTCCCTCCACACGTTCGACGAAAACGGGCGCGAGGTCATTTTTGCCTACTACTCCGACATCACGGTTCAAAAACAGATGGAAGAAGCTATCCGTGCCGGTGTAAAGCAATATGAAACGCTGGTCAATTCCGTGCCGGGCGGTGTGAGTATGTACCACTTGGATGAAAGACTCAGCCCGATTTTTTTGAGTGAGCGAGTGTACGAGCTCTGCGGAATGACAAGAGAAGAATACAATGACGCCACACAAGCGTCAACGCTCGACATTCTGCACCCGGACGACAGGCAGGGCTTTTTGGATGCCATCAGAATCGCCAGGATAAAAGGAGAGACCTTCAACAACTTGCACCGTGCGCTGCAAAAGAACGGTGGATACCGTTGGATGCGGATTTCCGGACAGGTGATGGCCGATCAGGACGATGTCCCCATTTTGTATGCAGTGATAACCGACGTGAATGAGCAGATTCAGTCTGAGCATGCTCTGCTGGAGAGCGAGTCCCGCTTTGAGGCTGCGGTGAGAGCCTC
>JAVVSI010000271.1:0-2106 GCA_036654315.1 Evtepia sp.
GTTTGCGTAATTCCCGCACATATGCGGAAACATTCCGCATTTCAGGACAATCCGCCCACATGCCGAAAGCTGGTAAATCAGCGACTTTCTTTTTTTCCGCCTCGTGCTCCCGAATAGGCATAATGACCGCCATTTTGCGGCGACGGCGAGTCGGCACGAATCGTTCATTCCGCTCAATTGCGGACATGATCTTTTTCATGTTTTTTCGCAAATCAAGGATTGCAGCTTCCATGTTGAACCTCCTGACATGTACACTTGGAGTATACACGTTATCTTGAAAAAAGTCAAGAGACGACATCAAAGATCCGTTGGCCGAAAGCACGGTTCCCGGACAAATACATCAAAAGTCTCAAGCCCGGAACCAACTTGTCGTCTGCGCGGATTTGTCCGGATTGAAGGAGCAAATGAAGCCGTGCAATACGGCGGAGTATTCTTTCCGTTCAACGCCGCACAGGGACTCCGCACCTGAGACTTTACAATATCAAGTTCAACGGAACGGCATGGAATGATCGCTTTACTCGAAAATTAACTCGCCGAATGCTTCCCGGTCTCCGAAACTCATCGTTTCGAGATTGGGTGACCAAAGGGAAAGTTCAGGAGAATCCTTGGGGTTTTCAAACGCTTCTCTCCCCCCGGACCCCCGCTCAACCTTTTCAAGAAAAACGAAGTTCTTCTTGAAATCTTATTTTTCACGACGGGCATTATTTTCTGCGAAAGAATATATTTCCAATATGATCATGAAAGAATATCGTCGCTTTTCTTGAAAAAAGAGAAGAGAGTTCTCCCCTTTGCATTTATCACAAAAAACGGGTACGGGCTTTTTTTAGCCTCTTCGACGATATTTGACAGAACTCACAACTCCTTCACGCTCGAAATTTCCGGCAACTGATAGATTTTTAATTTGAAGTATTCTCGATCGCGAAAGCCATAAGCTTGTTTGATAAGCCACCTGATCTTGTTGTTGAAGCCTTCCATTTTTGCGTTGCTGATACGGCGGAACGTCCAGAAACTGATAATCCCGTCAAGTTTATCCCGAATCGTCCTTGCCATGGTTTTCAATTCCGGGATATTCGTTTCCTCTGCCAGCTTGCACCAACGATGAAATGCAATATTGGCGTGATAGGACGTCTTTGTCCGGAAATAGATGTTTCTCAATGCTTCTTTGAACATATAAGCATCACCTGATTCCTGAAAATCACCCCTCATATTTCGCAGAATCATCCTTGCATCTTCCGGCAAATCTTCATTGTTTTTCAAGAATATGAACCGCAAGCCTTTCAACTGTTTCTTGTGCTGTTCATCCATGCGCGCCGTTACCCGTCGGCGCACGAGATCGAGTTTGTCATTCATCAGCTTGATGACGTGGAAGTGGTCGAAAACGATGTGCGTTTTGGGGAAGTTTTCCGAAATCCATGTGTAATAAGCATTTGCCATGTCCATAGCAACGATTTTCAGCTTGCTTTTTTTCAACTTCTTCAAAGCTCCGACAAGGGCGGAAACGCCCTTGCCATCCCCTACATGGATCACCGCGCCGGATTCTAAATCGCGGATAATCGTTAAAAATTGAGCATTCTGCATTCCTCGCCCTACATGAATTTCATCAATTCCAATCGCTTTGACATGGGCGGTCTGAATCTTGGCGAATTTCTTCTTTAAGTGCTTTTTCTCCAATTCTTTGACCGTGTGCCAACGCAAGTGGAAGTAATTTGCGACGGCACGAATGCTCATATGTTGGCGCAATTCTAACACGGTGCGTTCCATGGATTTTGTCATCCTCGCCCACGGATGCGACAAGAACGGGATATGTTCGACAGAGCGGGTTTTACACACTGGACAATATAACCGATGGGTTGTAAATTCAAAAATGACCTCGTGGCAGCGTCCCATTGGTTCCCCGTGAACGCAACGAACGCCAAGCGGTTCTTTCGTTACATTTTCCGCGCCGCAGTGATTGCATTGAAACTTGGTTCGTTTTAAGGAATATTGGACCGTTTCCCCGATATATTTTACCGACTGTTGTTGAAATCCGCGAATCTTCTGTGTATAGTAGAAATTGATCGGCATTGCGTCCTCCTATCGTTTTTTGTGGTTATTAAACAATAGGTG
>JAVVSI010000272.1:0-2102 GCA_036654315.1 Evtepia sp.
TTAAATTTTACCAATCTTCTCTTGATTCGCACGAAGCCAAACTTGAAGATCTGAAATCTTCATCCACTGTGAATTATTATCTGATGTATAGCTAAAACCATCAGATACATGCGTTCCATCTTTTATGCGAAAGGGATCTTTATCCCAACCATGGATAGCAGGCAAAATTTTATAATGCTCCGCATATTCATAAGTATGAGGCGCATCTTCGGCAGAAATCATCTGCTCATGTAGTTTTTCTCCCGGACGAATACCAATTATTTTCTGGACACAATCCGTGTCAATAGCATTCGCGATATCACAAATATTCATAGAAGGTATTTTCTTCACATAAATTTCACCACCCATCATGTCTTCAAACGCATGCCATACAAGCTGAACCCCTTGTTCAAGCGAAATCATAAACCGCGTCATACGAGGATCGGTGATTGTCAAAGTTCCACTTTTAAAAGTTTCAAGAAAAAATGGGATTACAGATCCTCGTGACCCCATAACATTACCGTAACGAACAACAGAAAATCGAGTCTCTTTGGCTCCAGAATACGCATTGCCAGCAATGAACACCTTGTCCGAGACAAGCTTAGTCGCCCCATACAAATTTACGGGGGAAGACGCTTTGTCCGTTGAAAGTGCGACGACTCGCTTCACATGCTTATCAATACAGGCATCAATAAGATTCATTGCACCATTGACATTGGTTTTGATGCATTCAAACGGATTATATTCTGCCGTTGGGACAATCTTTGTCGCCGCCGCATGAACAACAAAATCGACACCATCTAACGCACGATAAAGACGCTCCTTATCACGCACATCTCCGATAAAAAACCGGACTCGTGGATCATCGACAAACAGTTTTGCCATATTCCACTGCTTCATCTCATCACGACTATAAATAATTATCTTTTTCGGATTATACCGTGCTAATGTCATTGGCACGAACGTGTGACCAAATGACCCTGTACCACCAGTAACCAAAATTGTTGAACCTGTTAACATTCTTTAATACTCCGTTAGACTTTACTCTTTTTTGTACTCTTTAATAATAACATTTTCACTAAAGAAGTATCAAAAGGAGAATAGTATAAAGCATACCACTTTTTAAGACGCGTTTCTATACGAACATATTCATTCTCATTCATTCCGATAAGATCATTTATTGTCATCACTGGAAAAGGATAGTCATATTCCGTAAAGAACACATTCTTCCAGCCTAATGCGGCATTATCTAAAAAAATCGTTGGGACACCTCTTGAAGCTACATCAAACGCCATCGTTGAATTAAATGTTACGTTAGAAAAGAGAGAAGGCAATATTTCATTAATGGGAGAATGTGTTTCCTTAAACCAAGGGAATTTCCATTCCCAATCCGACAAACTTATACAATTTGAAAAACGTGGATGATGACGAAACCGCCATTGAAATGCTTGCATTGAAGATGTCTTCGCAACTTGCGACAACATTTGCTCAATAATACGTTTCATTTCATTTAATTTCTCAACTGTAAAATCATTAACAAATTGGAAAGAAAAGAGAATCATTGTTCTTTGTGAAAGGGGTAAAGACTCTAGTTCTAAAGGAGATGTATCCCTTAGTACATCTCCTACAACATGAACTTTTCCTAATAAGCGCCGTGCATTTTGTGGATTCTTGAAAAAACAGTCTCGATAACCTTCGCCATACACCCAATATTCTATTTGCGATTCTTTATCCCGCAAGGGCAATAGTCGACCTTGTGCATCAAAATATCCGGGATGCGTTGAATAAATAACACCGTGTTGTAAATCAACGATTCGTGAATGAGGATTCATCGCCGGTAAAAAATCCATATATATTCCGGCATTAGTAATACATATGTCCGCTCTAAAAACACCAAATGTTAATAGTGCAAGCGTTTTCCCAATAAAACGATACATCGAAGTTTCAGATCCACACCAAAGGCGATGTAATACTTTTCGCAACGCGATTTGTCCCCATTCTAAAAACCACGAACTTCCGGCATTTTCTCCATACCCAGATATCGGGCGTAAATCAGGCATAAAAACACGATACTGAATCCCATTTTTACGACAAATCTCAATAAGAGGCGCAAAGAACGGATT
>JAVVSI010000273.1:0-2101 GCA_036654315.1 Evtepia sp.
ATGTATGCATGATCTGTCCAACCTGCTCACGAACAGCCTCAACAACCTTCGGGTTGCAGTTGCCCATGGAGTTAACAGCGATGCCTGCATAGAAATCCAAATAAGGCTCATCTTTTTCGTTGTACATATAGATGCCTTCGGCGCGATCAGCGATGAAGTCCATACGCTCGTAGGTCTCAATCATATACTTGCTCGCTTTTGCTCTCAATTCAGCAGCGGTCAAACCAGTGTCTTTCAGTCTCATAATAAAGTCCTCCCATCAAAATATAAAAGTAATTTAATTAGGGATTGCTGTGTCTGCTCGAATCGACCCGAAAGCCAATTCACACTTTTCTCAATAAGGTGGAATCCGAATTCCGCCCTGTTGAAAACCAAGTTGTTTCAAAGGAATACTTCGCATCTTTTGCGATTCCCTTGTAACTTGTGCTTATAATATCACCATGAAAATCAAATTTAAATACACATTTTTCACAAATATTTTTGGATTTTTTTTGAAAATTGGAAATGAATTTATCTTGGAAGAAATTTTCCTTTTTTTATTTTTTTCTTATTTTTTAAGATTTTTTTTAGAATGAATTTATAGGATTTTCCTTTTTTCTTTCCTTTTTTTATTTCGTCATTTTTTATAACTTACTGCTTGATACCCACCATGTCATTTGTTTACTTTTATCATGACGTTTTGTCATGTATGCTATGCACCTGATTTTTTTGTTTTACAAACCGTGTTTTTCGGGGTATAATGTATATTGGTGTAGTATTGAATCTTCAACCTACCTTTCATTTTTACTTATGAGGTGTTTTTTATGCGTCAATTCTGTCTCTGCCTATCCCTCGTTTTTTTGCTGTCTGCCTGTGGTTCCGCACCCACCGGCGACACTCCAAAACAAGATGAGGTACTCTCCCTCGTTGTCACAACTTACCCCCTATATCTCTTTGCCTCGGAACTCACAAAAAACGTGGACGGTGTCCAAGTTGACTGCGTGGTCAACCAACCCATCAGCTGTCTGCACGACTACACGCTGAATGTACGCGATATGCAATCTCTCGAAAACGCAGATGTGATTGTCGAAAATGGAGTCAATTTGGAGGCATTCATGGACGATGCCTTGCGTGCCTCGCATGCCGACGTCATTGATTGCTCCGAAGGAATCGCGCTCCTGCCGCTCAAAGAAGATCCCACTGTCAACGATCCACATATCTGGATGGATCCCGACCGCGCCGCCGCAATGATCCAAACGCTTTCCAATGGTCTATCGCGCCTCGATCCCACGCACAGTGAACAATACGCCGCCAACTGTACACAGGCAGTCGAAACACTCCGCAACGCCAAACAATCACTCAAGGCGGAGCTTGCCTCCCTGTCCTGCCGTGAGCTGATCACCTTCCATGACGGATTTTCTTATTTCGCAGACTCCTTTGATCTCACTATTTTAAAGGCAATTGAAGAAGAAGCGGGCAGTGAACCCTCCGCAAAAGAAATCAGTGCGATCGCGGATCTCATTCAATTAAATAAAATTCCCGCAATCTTCACAGAAGTGAACGGCTCCGATGCCACCGCCAAAGCCCTTGCAAAAGAAACCTCCGTCTCAATCCATACCCTTTCTATGATTATGAGTGGGGACAGCAAAGATCCCGGGCTTTCCATCTACCTCTCCGCGCTGGAGGCAAACGTAAGCGCTATCAAGGAGGCTCTATGACTTTCCCAAAACATGACAAGGCTGCCGGTTGTGCCGGTGCCTGTTGTCTGCGCATTCAAGATCTTGGTATCACCCTAGAAAACGACGTCATCCTGCGTCATGTCAGTTTCCATCTCCATTGCGGTGAGATCGTCGCACTCATCGGTCCGAATGGAGCCGGAAAATCATCCCTCTTCCGCAGTATTTTAGGACAACTGCCCTACAGTGGCACAATCGTCTTTGAACGCGCCGGTGCAGAACCCAGTCGACCTCTCATCGGCTATGTCCCACAAAGTCCCGGTTTTGATCGTACGGATCCAATTAGTGTACTGGACTTCTTTGCCGCATCTATCTCACGCTGGCCGGTTTTTCTACCCATTCCCGACCGACTGCGCAAGCGCGTTGCCACCTGTTTGGATCGCGTC
>JAVVSI010000274.1:0-2096 GCA_036654315.1 Evtepia sp.
ACTTCAAAGGAAACCGTGTCCGTATAGAGAACGCCTTCATCTGCAACTTGACCGCCCAATTCAGCGTAAAATGGGGTTTGATCCAAAACAAGAATGGCTTCTACACCCGAAGCAATCCGTTCACGTTGTTCTTCGTCCACGACGATCGCAACAACCTTTGCTTGAATCTTGTTTTGCGTATAGCCGACGAATTCGGTCGGGGGGACATCCTGTCCGAATTCAATGCCTGTCCAACCGAGATCGCCCAAGGCTTCGCGCGCGCGTCTGGCACGGGTACGTTGTTCGAGCATTTCCGCGTCGAATGCCGTACGATCTAAGGTCATCCCCTCATCTTCGACCATTTCGGCGGTCAGATCCACAGGGAAACCATAGGTGTCATAGAGCTTGAATGCGTCTTTTCCGGAAAAGACATTGATTTTTTTTGCTTTATGTTCTGCGAGTAGGTCCGCGAAAATCTTGATACCGCCGTCGATTGTTTTCGAAAAATTCTCTTCCTCAACGCGGATGACTTTGGTAATATACGTCTGCTTTTCACGCAAATCGGGATAATGCCCCTCATTTTCATGAATGACCGTATCACAGACAGAGAACAAAAATGGCTCATTGATTCCAAGCAGTTTTCCATGTCTTGCAGCACGGCGTAACAGACGGCGCAGTACATAGCCGCGTCCCTCGTTGGAGGGCAACACGCCGTCACAGATCATAAAAATGGCAGAACGGATATGATCTGTAATAATGCGTAGGGATACATCTTTTTGTCGGGACTCGCCATAATGCGCACCGGTAATCTCAGAGACTTTATTGGTAATGTTCATGACGGTATCGACGTCGAAGAGCGAATCAACCCCTTGACACACCACTGCGAGTCGTTCCAGACCCATACCCGTGTCGATATTTTTCTGTTTTAATTCGGTGTAATGGCCTTGTCCATCGTTGTCGAACTGAGAAAAGACGTTATTCCAGACCTCCATGTATCGGTCGCAGTCGCAGCCGGGATAGCAGTCCGGGCTACCACAACCATAAGCTTCGCCGCGATCGTAGTAAATTTCAGAACAGGGACCGCAAGGACCCACGCCGTGTTCCCAAAAATTGTCTTCTTTCCCTAGGCGAACGATGCGTTCTTTTGGAATCTTGATTTCACGATTCCAGATGTCAAACGCCTCATCATCTTCGAGATAGACAGAGGGGTAGAGTCGGTCGGGATCCAAACCGACCCAGTCGGGAGAAGTGAGAAATTCCCAGCTCCAGTGAATGGCTTCCGTTTTGAAATAATCGCCAAAGGAGAAGTTGCCGAGCATTTCAAAATAGGTGCCATGCCGGGCAGTTTTTCCGATATTTTCAATATCACCGGTACGAATACATTTTTGACAGGTACAGACGCGATGGCGGGGGGGTTCTTGTTCGCCTGTAAAGAACGGCTTCATCGGAGCCATACCGGAGTTAATGAGGAGAAGGGAGGGGTCGTTTTGAGGGACAAGAGAAAAACTTGGGAGACGGAGATGATCTTTGCTTTCAAAGAACGAGAGGAAGAGTTCGCGTAGTTCGTTTAAACCATAGGGTTTTGGCATGGGGATACCTCATTTCATAGTTAATTACCGGATTTAGGAAGCAATGCTTTGCGCAGAATTGCAAGCGGCGGTACGGCGCAGGGTAATTTCATATGCAGCACCATCTCGGGATGTCGTGCCTCGCTCAGATCGACACCATTGGCATCGGTCATAGACGTGACCGTAAACGCGAGCGCGGCAAGATTGGGCGCAACAAGCTCCAATTCTTCCCCTACAAAAAATTTATTGCGATGGGAAAGCGTTGCGGACCCGTCGGGTTCACAGTCCGTCACAATTGCGCACACTTGGAATTCACGGACATAGCGGGAATGTTCGGTATACTGTCCCGGCTCGCCGTAAAAAAATCCGGTACCATAATGACGATGACTGACTTTTTCGACTTCATCCCGCCAAATGGGTGCGAGCGGCTCTTTTTGTATGGCGGCATCAATGGCGTGGCGGTAGGCGGCGGTCGTGATTGCGGCATAGTAGGCGGATTTGGCACGACCCTCGATTTTAAAAGAGGTAATGCCGGCTGCAATCAATTCC
>JAVVSI010000275.1:0-2072 GCA_036654315.1 Evtepia sp.
CGTTGCCGTATGGAATGATTTGAATTTCTCCGTTCACAAGTCGAAACCCTGCGACCCATTCCCAGACGTTCCCGCACAAATCAGCAATTCCGGTAGTGTCATAGTTGTGATACCATGTTTCCGGGCCGCTTCCGGTGGCGGTTCGACCGACTTTTTCCATACCGGAAGAATCGTATTTGTATGTTGGGATTCCGTGTTCGTGATTTGCATCCTTATTATATGACGCGTTTCCGTGTGGAACGGTATTGTTTTTGTAACACCAGTTTTGGATCGCCGCCCATAGTGCGTTGGTATGTAAATGCCAGCCGGTTCCCTTGTTACGGCACACGGTCAACGCGCGGTCAAACGTGATATCCACCGCCGGATCTTTCAACGGCAAACTGTACGCACGGTCGTTCATAACGATGTTTTGAAATTTGCTTTCGTAAATAGCATCCTGCTCTACACCGTCCACAATAAACGCTGGTAAGACCTCTTGCGTACCGCCTGTCATGATATCGGCATAGGTCAATTTCGGGAACGGCACGACCACAGATGGCATTCCCACATCGTCGAGAATCACTGTATTTTTACCGCCGCTCATCGTTTCGATTGCGAGTTTGTAATCATCAAAATTTGTCATTTTTAAAAGCTACTTTCTCTATTTTCGCCGTGGCGTAGCAAGATTCGCGTGACGCTACCAAATGCTTTCCCGGCAATATAATCTTTTTCCTACATTTGCAGGAAGGGAAACCAGCCCCTTTATACCTCAGCGCTGGATGAAACGCCTTGGCGTTCCAACTACCGGCAAAAGATAGAGCGGAACGGAAGCCAATGTTGTTGTTGGAATTCGTGCGCGCATTGTTCAAATTCAACGCGGCGACCCCGGCGTTCGTCCCGTTGTTCCAGTTCGCACCCCGGATCGGCATCCGCTCAATTAACCGGCTGATTCCCCACATAGTTTCATTTGATTGTCTTTGCGTACCCACCGAGCATACGCCCGATTTCATCTAACAGCTTCGCCCAAAATTCATATTTCTTAAACGGCAAACATGGTGCTTGATTCGGGTATAGTTTTGCATCGGCTGCCATACGAATGAAATTCCGTACGATATCCAACTCAATGTCCAGTTCTTGTACCGTTGTCTTTTTGTAATACTTCTTTTCGATTACAACTGCCAGTTCAAACATTCGGTACATAGACCCCCGAATCTTACTCGCCAATACATACTTTTCAGCCTTTGGGAACTGTGCCAGTGCCGGACTGCCGTAAAGAATCATGTCGTATATTTTTTGCTTGATTTTGAATTCTTCCATGCTTCTCCCTGTTTTTCTGTTGTGTGGTCTGCTATCGCATCCCACGTCAGCTTATCAGCGTTCAGTTTACAGTTTTCCAAAATAAGCGGAACGGAAGCCAATGACGCCGCTGGAATACGTGCGCGCATCGTCCAAACTCAACGCGGCGACCCCGGCGTTCGTCCCGTTGCTCCAGCCCGCACCCCGGAACGGCATCCGCTCCGGCTCGTTGTTGTTGGCGTACATCATTCCGTTTCCATATGTGAAATCCGGGATGGGCGCAATTCCAAGTCCTTTTAGCATCTGTGGGACTGTGACCCCTGCTTTTGCGGCAATGCTCCCAAACGCTTTGTTAAAATAAGTGTTTCCCGTCGAAAACTCAATTTCAGTGTTGATACGAATCCCACTTGTTACTTTTTCCCCATCGTACTTTAGCGTTCCGGCCGTTCCCGGTGCGACAAGTGTCCCATCTGATTTGATTGCTTTCCATTCCGTACTCGTTTGGCTCATATTACAGTCGAGTTTCATCGCGTTGCCGTATGGTATGATTTGAATTTCTCCGTTCACAAGTCGAAATCCTGCGACCCACTCATAGACATTCCCACACAAATCAGCAATTCCGGTGCTGGTATAGTTGTGATACCATGTTTCCGGGCCGCTTCCTGTGGCAATGCGTCCGATCGTTTCTACACCGGAAGAATCGTATTTATATGTTGGGATTCCGTGTTCATGATTGTGATTTGCATCCTTACCGTATAACGAGTTTCCGTGTGGAACGGTGTTGTTTTTGTAACACC
>JAVVSI010000276.1:0-2062 GCA_036654315.1 Evtepia sp.
ACAAAGTGCCCGATAATGTGACGGCGCAGCAGAAGCGGTATAATTTTTATATCCGCTACAATTCGTCGTCAATGATCGCCAAAGGGGAGTTCGAGCATGAGTTGATCGAGTTGACGAATCAGATTCCGTTCGATGATCGGGCCAATATGCAGGCGACGTTGAAAGATGTGTCGAAGACGTTGGTACGCGATTTCCTGGTCAAGACCGATAGCCGTCTGGCGGAGCAGATCGAAGAGGCAAAATTCTCGGACGTTCTGCAACAGATGGATGTGGTCGCCGGGCCGGAAGAGGTGTTGCTGCCCAAAAACATTGCGCTGATGATGTTTTCGGACAATCTGGCGAGGTTCTTTCCCTATACGCAGGTCGATATTGTCGTTTATCCAAAGGGTAAATTGCAAGACCCGTCGAACTTTATCGAAGTGCCGCCGATCAAAGGTCCTGTGGATGCGATGATTAACGAGGTGATGACCTACTTGCGGACAAATGTCATTAAGGAACGAGTAGCGAAACCGGCGGATAAAGCAGAGTCTGTACGGTTCTTCAACTATCCTTATCAGGCGCTGGAGGAAGCTGTGGTAAATGCGTTGTATCATCGGGATTATCAGACACGCGAACCGGTGGAGGTTACGATCGAACCCGATTGTATCTGCATCATCAGCTACGGTGGGCCGGACCGATCGATCCGGCTGGACGAACTGAACAGGGGTGTTGCCCACGCGCGGCGTTACCGCAACCGCAAATTAGGCGATTTTCTCAAGGAACTGGATTTGACCGAGGGTAAGGCGACAGGTATTCCGACCATTATCAAGGAGATGAAAGCGAACGGTTCTCCGGAAGCCGTATTCGATAGCGACGAAGCGAGAACTTATTTTGCTGTGACCTTTCTGGTGCATGAGGCGTTCGGTGATCCCCAAAGTGATCCCCAAAGCGGTACAATGGTTACGGCTCGGCAATATGAGATTCTGCAACTTATTCAGCATAATCCGCTCATTACGCGAATCGAGATATCGCATCACTTGGATGTTTCAGAACCAACGGTCAAACGCGACATTCAGCAACTGCGTTCGCTCGACATTCTTGCTTACGAAGGCTTTGCCAAGTCAGGTAAATGGGTAATCGATACCACGATAAAGGTTGTTGTAAATTAGCATGAAAACAGACGATTACTATCATATTGGATTGCGTATAATCGTTGCAGCGGCAGTACTTCTTGTTCTTGTCGGCACTTCTATGGCAATGATCAGTCGAGGTTTCTCTCTCGGTATGACGTTGCTGTTGCTTATTCCTGTCGGGCTGCTGTTGGTTGGATTGTGCTTTGTCAGTTATGGAAGTACGGTCGATATTTTTGACCGAATTGTTTTTCCGTAGTTTAGAAAACGGCAACTTGGAAAGCAGGTAGAACCGAAACTGCCGATCGTCGAGGAGAATGAGAAAATAGCGAACTCGAATGTGGAAACATCCGTTCCTTTGCCAACGTCGGAAGATCCGACGCTGAAAAATGCGATTCTGACCGTTTATGAGTATACGGATAGCGTATTGAAAGATGCAATCAGTGAGGAAGACCAACAGATTCTGCGTCGTCGGTTGCATTACTTCGCTAACAGAATGCCGATTCCACTGGATATGCCGCAAGTACACGTCGATCGGGGAAGAGTCGATTATATCGACTTGTGTCATTATGGATGGAACGTCTGGAATGCGTTTAAGGATGCCAATAACAAGTTCTGCGGCCAGTCGCAGTTGATCGAGTGGTTGCAGTCCACATTCGGTTTATTAGTACGCTATAATCCGAAAACGCTTCGGGCAAAACTTCGTAATACAGACAAGGGGGATCCTCGAATTCACCTTGTCGATAATTTGAAAAAATACCTCCAAAAATAAGGAAAGAAATGCCTTGCACTCCCTGCACCTATTTGGTGCGGGGAGTTTTATTTTGCATCTATGTGTTTGCATCTAACTAATCGGCTTATTGGTCAAAAAGAGTAGGTAAATGAGCGGTTGCGACCTATTCCTCACTTCCATTTGAGCCTGAAATACTCATCAATAAATAGCTTACGATACC
>JAVVSI010000277.1:0-2038 GCA_036654315.1 Evtepia sp.
ATGGGCGGCGATCCAAAACTGGTGTTACAAAAACAATACCGTTCCACACGGAAACTCGTTATATGGTAAGGACGCAAATCACAATCACGAACACGGAATCCCAACATACAAATACGATTCTTCCGGTGTAGAAACGGTCGGTCGAACCGCCACCGGAAGTGGACCAAAAACATGGTATCACAACTATACCGGCACCGGAATTGCTGATTTGTGCGGTAACGTCTGGGAGTGGGTCGCAGGATTTCGACTTGTGAAGGGAGAAATTCAAATCATACCATACGGCAACGCGATGAAGTTCGACTGCAATATGAGCCTAACGAGTACGGAATGGAAAGCAATCAAATCAGATGGAACGCTTGTCGCACCGGGAACGGCCGGAACGCTAAAGTACGACAATAAAGGTGGACTGATTTTAAATACGGTCATTACAGCTACAATGTCTGGTGGAAAACTGTTTGGAAGCTTAACGGCAGAAAAGGGTATCACGGTGCCGCAGCTTTTAAATGGATTGGGCCTGTTCCCTGTTGCGGACTTCACCTATGGGAACAATCGTATTGATCTTGACAACACCATGGAGCGGCTGCCGCTCCGGGGTGCGTGCTGGGGCAGCTGGGCGGGCTCCGGGGTCGCCGCGTTGTATTTGCGAGATGCGCGCACGATTTCCGGTGCCGAAATCATTGGCTTCCGTTCCGCTTATTTTGGAACGCCAAAGTGAAAATAAAGGTATGTATATGAAAACGATTCGGAATATTTACCCACAAATCTACGACTACGAAAATTTGTACAAAGCATGGGAATCCGCGCGTAAAGGGAAAAAATACCGCGATGAGGTGCTGACGTTTTCAAATAATCTTGAATCGAACCTGATTGACATTCAAAATCACATGATCTACAAAACGTACCACGTTGGTAGATATCGACCATTCTACGTGTATGAGCCAAAAAAACGGCTTGTCATGGCATTGCCATTTCGTGATCGAGTCGTGCAATGGGCAATCTATCGCAAGTTGTTCCCACTCCTTGAAACACAATTTATATTTGACTCCTACGCCTGTAGAAAAGGAAAAGGTGTTCACGCGGCGGCAAACCGTTTGCAATACTGGTTGTGCCAAACCGAACGGAAACAGGAAAAATATTACTATCTCAAATTGGACATTTCAAAATATTTTTACCGTGTCGATCACGCAATCTTAATGAATATTATCGGTCAAAAAATCCAAGATGAAGATCTAAAACAAATTCTTTCCGAGATTATCAATTGTGAAGATATGAAGTTTGGGCTTCCAAGCGGCGCGTCACCGGGAGAGGTAACGGATGACGCTTGGCTCGATGATGTCGGTATGCCAATTGGAAATTTGACCTCACAACTGTTTGCGAATCTCTACCTCAACGAGTTGGATCAGTTCATAAAGCACACACTTCATATTCACTACTATATCCGCTACATGGATGACATGATTATTCTGGGTCCTGACAAAGCACATCTCGGTAAAATTAAAGAGGAGATCGAATCGTTCCTTAACCACACACTGAAACTGCAGCTGAACGACAAGACAACGATTCGCCCCTGTAGTATGGGAATTGACTTTGTAGGGTTCCACATTCGATCGACACACAGGAAACTAAAGAAACAGACTGCGCGTAAAATCGAAGCAAGAATTCGATTCTTGTTTCAAGGTGTGAAGAATGGTGAGATTGAAAAAAGCACATTGGAACAGTCCGTCGCTTCTTACGACGGAATTTTGAAGCATTTCAGTAGCTATGGTTTTTGCCAAAAACTGAACCGAATCTACACAAAAATATAAAGCAGGAGGTATACCATGAAACAAGTTTGTTTCGATCCCGGTCACGGTCCCGGTTCCCCCAACAAAAGCCCTGATCGTACCTACGAAGAACAAGAATTCGCGCTTGATTTATCCAAGAGAATTAAGTCCATTCTGCTACAACACGGCGTACAAGTGACAATGACGCGTGATGCAACAGGATACCCCGGATTAACAGAACGCTGTCAGATTGCAAACAAAATAAAAGATCTGGA
>JAVVSI010000278.1:0-2020 GCA_036654315.1 Evtepia sp.
TCTTCTTTCTCTAATTCTTTTAATAATACATTTAATTTTTCATCTTTATTCATTTTGCTATACTCTTTTTCAAATATGAAATCCATATCCGGCGTCAAGTCCATCGCTTCCTGTTGGTTCAAATGCGGCTTCTCACAACGGGTACACTCTAAATTGAAAATCGTATCCACGGTCTCTTTCCCGCGTGCGTCCAAAGTACGGTATTTTTCTATACACGCCCGTTCTAAATCTGAAATATCTCCCATTGTGTTCCCTAAACCCAATGAGGCCGCGCCGCGTTCAATCAAATCAATCACTGCTTTCGTCTGTGTCGAAAATCTCTTCTCGTGTTGATATGCATTGACCTTTTTATATAGCTCTTCTGTTAATGTAATCGAAAATCTCGGTTTCGATGTTGGCATAGTATCACCATCCTTTTTCTATAGTATGAACTACGTTTTTGAGCTTGTCAACAAAAAGTGGTGTACTTTCCCCCGAACGGCGTTGACTTTTCATCTCAGGTGTACTATAATATGACAAATCGCACCAGTGGTGTACTTATGAGGAGGAATTTTTATGTCGCACAAAGCGGAACGAACCATTTCTCTACCCTTGCGTATCGAACAGGCGATTATTGCTTTACATGAAACAGATGAATTTTCCAACTTGTCCTACTCCTGTATCGTAGAAAAACTCATAGAGTTGGGACTTGCAACGGTGCATTCGTAAGGGATCCTTCCAATGGATGTAACTGCATCAAAGTTCCGGACGAAAGAGAGCGATCATGTTAAATGAAAAATGTTTGCATACAATCAATACGACCATTCGCTATTCAGATGAAATCAAAGCCGCAAGGGAAACCCTATGGCGTGCAGGAAAAACAGATCGTCAAATTGCTGACGCAGAAGGGGTTCCTCGACACGTCATTGTGAATTGGCGTCGGAGAAGAGGATTCCCTATCCATCGTGTTCAGGCAATCAACCGCCCACCCAAAAAAACAAAAGCCCAAAAACCGGACAACTTTCAATCCAATACCCTATGTTGGAGTTGTCAAAATGCCTGTGGTGCCTGTGAATGGTCGCAAATCTCTCATACACCCGTACCCGGCTGGACCGCGATCCCCACGCACTTAAATGCCAATACCGAAAGCTTTGAGGTCATCGCCTGCCCAAAGTATTTAAAAGATCCACCAAGGCGAAACTCATGAACAAAGGAGTACTCAAATGCGCACATGGATTTGTCCATTTTTTACAGGTGCCGAAGGAAAACGTGTCAACTGTGAGGGCGTTAAAATGACTTTTAAAGACGCCGCCGCACGCAACTCCTATATATCAAAACACTGCGCAAATGCGCCGGGTTGGGAAAAATGTCCGATTGCGAAACAGCTATCTCTTGCATATGAAAGGAACGATACATGATGAAACCCGATTTTAAACAGGAACTCACAGACTGCAAACCATCACTCCGATCATTAAACGAAGCAGCCCATGCCATTTGTATTGCCTTAACATGCAGTTTTGGAAGCCAGATTGCAGACGGTATCTATCAAACTAAAATACCAAAGGCGAAGATCTCCGCACTTTTAAAGGACTATACTTTCTCCGTCCATCAAGAGGATGGATTCTATCTGCTATGCGCGACAAAACAGAGAAAAGATCCCCACCACTGAAATACAAGAAAATGGGACAAAGATGTGTGATATCAACCATCTCTGTCCCACTTTTATGAAAATATTACAATTACTTTTTTCCCTTGACCGCCTTGATTCTTCCACAGGAACGCAAATAATCATAGGCAGCTTCCATAGAATCCGTAATTCTGCCACCGGTTCGGCTGAACCCAAACACACGAGCGGTTGCAAGATACAGATCCTTTCTCGTCATACCGGCGGTAGCAGATGCGACCGCATACATGGCTTCCGCGATCTCTTCCATACAAATACGCGTAATCGGTCTTTGCACCAGTTCCTTCGATGGAATCCGCACGACGACGACTTCTCGACCTTTTACCCACAAATAATCGCCCATCACAACAGTATTTG
>JAVVSI010000279.1:0-2016 GCA_036654315.1 Evtepia sp.
CATAGAAGCGGTATTGCCAGTAATTGACGGTCATCAGGAGCGTCTTGCCGGAGCCGGTGGCATTCTGAAGACAGAGTTTATTCAAATCCGAGTCTTTGTAGAAATTGACCGAGAGGCCATTTTCCCCGTAAGTTTGATTGAACTTGTCCACAAAGATATTGAGATCGTTCAGGAGTTTCTCGCGGTTGCCGAAATAACGGTCAAGATAAATCTCGACGAAAAGCAAAGTCAGCCACTGGTAATATTTCCAATGGATGGCCGTGGAACGGGACGCGTTGATTTTTTCCGTGTGCTGAACGATGTTTTTCTCGTAGGTCAACAGCATTTCCGGCGAAATCCGGCACTCCGGCCAGCCGAAGAAATCGCCCTCGACCAGTTCATGATAATAGAAATGCAGCCCATCGTCGGCAAGACCGTCCCGCGTGCAGTTTTCGAGCCGTTCCGAGAGTTTGCGAAAGGGGCGGACGCGTTTCCGGTGGCCGTTTTTCCCCTCGACGGACTGTTCGGAAAGGACGTCGATGCCGAAGAGTTGAATCATAAAAAGATTCAATACCAGCTTATCGTAAAAAACTTTTTTCGGAGCGTTTCCCGCTTCTGTTTTTTTCTTTTTTCCGCGCGGTGCCATGTTCAGTATTCCTCTCCGGACCACATTTTTTTCAGGAACTCTTCTTCAATCAAGCGCACCTGATAGGAATCGGTCTCCTTGCGATCCGCGCCGAGGGTGTTGGAGCCGTTGACGTAAATGATGTCATATTCCGCACGTTTTTCATTTAAATTGATCGTGTCGCCGAGATACCAGTCGAGCATCAGATTGTCCTGTTCCAAGTCGCCGGTAAGCGTGCGCCAGAGAATCAGGACGTTTTTCGTCTGCCCGTCGTTGGGCGACAGCGGATTGGCGGGGATTTTTCCCTCGATTTTCTGGAAACGCCATTTTTCTTTGTCGTCCAATTCGGGGCGTCCGTCAAATTCGAGCCGGGTACGCTGTCCCGCGCCATTGTCGGGAAGTTCGGGATCGACGGCGCGTTTGAAACTGGCGGAGTAGGATTGAATCCGGTAATACTGCTCCACGCGCAACCCTATGAGGTAGTGAAACGTCTCGATCAAATCGACGGCGGTGGAAACGCTGGCATCGGAGTCCGGCTCTTTGACATTCAAACGGTATCCTCCGAATGGAATGGAAAAATCCCGCATATTCAGCAGCGAATCGCGAGTTTCGGTGTCGAGCAGATAGTGAAGCATGTAATCTTCTTTCAAACTCGGCGGCATGGCGGTCGCGGCGGTGTCGTGTTCCGGCATCACCAGATTGTTGAGGGTGTCCTCGTAGCTTTCGAGCCGCATATACTTGAAGCAGTGCGAAACGCCGTTAAAAGGATTTTCGATTTTGAAATCTTCATTCTTTTCCAATGTTTGCGAATCAAGTCCGACATCAAATGACAATGTTAATTCATTGCCGTTCCCATCGCATTCAACGGTTTCATTGTGGTGAATTTTCTGTTTTAATTTCACCGGAGCTTTCGGTACAGGCTTGCCATCCTTCCAATCTTGAGAAAAAACGACTTTTTCAAGACGCGGTTTCAGTACGGTATCGAAATGATCGCCCATTTCCACCAGAATATACTTGCGCTTACCGCCGTCCTCGCGATTGAGGTTGATGACCGCATGACCCGTTGTGCCTGAGCCGGCAAAGTAATCGAGAATTGTTGCGCATTCATCTCCACCCATAATAAAAATTTGACTTAACAAGTTTTCGTTTTTGGGACTTGGAAAACTTAAACCAAGGTCGTTACTAATGGCATTTAAGACCAAAATATCAGTCCAATTAGAACTGCGCAACTTCCCTTCACTAGGAGGCACCCAATGTTCAACACCTTGACTTTTTCCAACCCCGCTAGGATTTCTGCGAATGAATTTCAATGTCTTCCCTGTTCTGCTCCAGTATTTTTCCAAGGACTCTGTTTTTGAATAATTATCTATATAATTTTGATAATTATTTACCGCTTCATAGGCTTTTTCTTT
>JAVVSI010000280.1:0-1971 GCA_036654315.1 Evtepia sp.
ACTGCGTCTACTGGATAACCGAATGCAGGAAATGAACTGGAAAACGGAACTGCAAGCATAGGAAAGTTGGTAGTCTATCGGGGCGAATGCAAATCTCTTTGGCTGAGAACGAGCCAATCGTGGTAATGTGCTGAAGGGCAGGCACGGGGTTCGATTCCCTACAGAATGATCATGCCCCAATATTGTACAATTGCACATCAATACGATTTACAACTTATTACTACGCATTGACCATAGATGAGGGCGGGAACGGGGATTTTTCATTGTGGTTGAAAATGGAATGATTTGAAAAAGAGGCTGAGACGAAAGTAAAAAATCGTCTCAGCCTCTTTTGGCGAAAATAAAAGGAAATAAGGTCATTGAGGGATGTGTCAGATGGCACTTATTGATGCACTCTGCAACTGATTTCCTTTACGGTCAACTTGAGCATTGCTGTTTTTGCGAGTGCCGCTTCATTAAAAGCCCAATCATTTCGTTGACTGTAATGTTCCATAATGAGTTGGAGTGCCGCAGATTTTTCTGTTGTGTCGGTCAAAATAGAGATCTCACCGCCGCCGATGACACATTCGTAGCGATAGGCATAGTTACAAGCGATGTCGGAGGTATGGAGGCTGTGGTTTCGATCCAGTTCAAAACCCGCCCAGCCGTTTTCGCGAATCAGATCCAATTTCCTACCCTCGTTTGCGCCGTGGAAATAAAAGGTACGCGTTCCATTTTCACTGACAAAGGCGAAGTTCAAGGGGACAATATATGCCTTGCCGTGATCCGAAAAACCGAGACGACAGCAGTCGCAGTTTTGGATGATGCCATCAATTTGGGCAGGATCGGTGACTTCTAAATCTGTTCTTCTCATAAAAATGCTCCTTTTGAAAAATAGGATAGAGATATATTACCGCTCTTCACGAAAATATGCAAGACCCAAACTGGCGGGCGGTTCGTCGGAACGGCGGTGTCGGATACTGACCAGAATCAGCACAAGCGCAGTCGCAAGATAGGGAACCATATCGTAGAGCGTAGAGGGGATAAAGGAGATGGGGTAGTAGTAGCGCATGACGGACAAGGCACCGAAAATAAAGGCACAGGCAATGGCGCGGTAGGGACTCCAAGTGGAGAAAATGACTAAGGCAATTGCCAACCAGCCATAGCCGTTGATGCAGTTGTAGACCCATGCGCCGCCGACACCGCAGGAGGCATTCATGACGAAGTACAAACCGCCCAAGCCACAAATGCCGCCCCCCAAACAGGTTGCGAGATATTTGTTACGCGTAACGCGGATTCCGGCAGCATCGGCGGTTGCGGGATTTTCACCGACGGCACGGAGATTCAAACCGCGCCGTGTGTGAAAGAAGAAGTAGGCCATTCCGAGTGCGAGCAGAAGCGAGAGATAGACCATGAAGTTGTGAGAAAAGAGGACTTTGCCCAAGTAGGGGATTTTGGCAAGATGTGGAAAGCATGGTGTATTAAACAGCGTTTTGACGGCACCGCTGACGGCAAGTGCGCCGGTTTCGGAGGAAGTACTGACGGCTTCCCCGAAAAAGTTGGCAAAGCCGGTGCCAAAGATGGTAAGAGCCAAACCCGTGACATTTTGATTGGCACGGAATGTGATGGTAATGACGCTGTAGATAAGTGCGCCGAATGCGGCACAGAGCATAGCGCAGAGTAGGGCGATGAGGACGGCGATGAGCGCACTTGGATTACTTACGGTGCGTTCATAGTAGTAGACGCCCATGATTCCGGCGACACCGCCCATGAACATCATTCCCTCGACACCTAAATTTAAATTGCCGGATTTTTCGGTTAAAATCTCACCGAGTACGCCGAATAATAGCGGGGAGGTAGCAAGAATGGCGGCAGTGAGGAAGTTGAGTAAGTTATTCATTTAAAGTCTCCTTGGATGTAGAAAATGTGAGACGGTATTGAATGAAAAATTCACAGGCAAGCATGAAGAAGAGGATCATGCCGGTTAAAACG
>JAVVSI010000281.1:0-1970 GCA_036654315.1 Evtepia sp.
CCTCCATTTTATCGGGTACGCTCTGTCTGTTGATTGAAGGATTTGCAACGGCATTTCTCATTGATGCGCGTACTTACCCCGCACGTGGCATCACGGAGCCGGAAGATTCCCGGGTGTTACGCGGGTCGCGGGATGGATTTGTCGAGACATTGATATTCAATACGGCATTGATCCGCCGCCGAATGCGGGATCCTGGACTGACGATGGAGCTTGTGCAAATTGGAAAAAAATCCAAAACAGATGTAGTACTCTGCTATCTTGCGCCGCTCGCGGATCCGAAAACGTTGCAAGAGATACGGACTCGCGTGGCGAAGATTGATGTCAATACTTTAACCTTGAGTCAGGAGAGTTTAGCAGAGTGCATTGCAAAGACGCAGTGGTACAATCCATTTCCAAACATCCGCTATACGGAACGCCCTGATGTAGCAAGCGCGAATATTGCAGAGGGGAAAATCATTGTACTGGTAGACAATTCACCGGCGGTGATGATCATACCGACGACTTTTTTCGATTTCGTACAAGATATCAACGATTTTTATTTTCCACCACTGATTGGCACCTATTTGCGTTTGGTACGGACAGTCGTGTTTTTCATTACCTTATTTTTAACACCGGTTTGGTTATTGCTGATGCAAAATCCGGACTGGCTTCCGCAGTCGCTGATCTTTCTCAGGATAGAGGATGCGTATCATGTGCCTTTACTGGTACAGCTTCTCATTTTTGAATTTGTGATTGACGGCTTAAAATTGGCGAGTTTAAATACACCGAGTGCATTGAGCAATTCTTTTTCTGTTGTCGGCGCATTGATTCTAGGAGAATTTGCGGTACGGAGTGGCTGGTTTGTGCCGGATACTGTGTTGTATATGGCATTCGTGGCAATTGCGAATTTTGCACAGCCGAGCTTTGAATTGGGGTATGCGTTCAAGCTGTCCCGCATTGTTCTTTTGTGCGGAACGGCAGCATTTCAGGCATGGGGGCTATTGGGGGCTACCATCTTAATTTTTGTAGTGTTAGGCACTACGCGCACGGTATCCGGGAAATCCTATCTCTATCCTCTGATTCCATGGAACGGACGTGCATTGAAAAATCTTCTGATCCGCCGTCGCATCAGCCGCGAAAATACTACGACCTAAGAAACTGTTTGTTGTAGAAGATCAGGGCAATTCAAATTCCCGTTTGATCCCATGTGCGACCAAATCCATATTTTCCTCATTGTATTCCAGTCCTCCGTTATCGAACATGAGTGCCGCGCCGTAGATGAGGGAGATGACGACGTAGAGTTTGAATTTCGCGGCAGATTTGGACATACCCACTTCTGCGCAATATTCTTTTACAATGGTCTGTGTCGTTTCACTGATGCGACCACGTAGGCGTAGAGATTCGTCATCAAATTCCGCGTTTGTCAGCATAATGATGGAACGGAAATACGGATTTTCAACTAAAAATCGGACGTATTCCAGAGAAATTTCGACGAGTTGTGCGCGACGTGAATTGGGTAATCGCTCTAAAACACGCAACTGTCTCTCTGCCCACATTTCTTTTCCGTATTGGATAATGGCAGCGATGTAGCTTTCTTTATCTTTGAAATGCTTATAGGGGGCGGCGCAGGACACATCACAAGCAGTTGCCACTCTACGCACTGAAAAATTTTGAACACCGTATTGATTTAACTCCTGCAAACCGGCGCGTACAAGCCGATTGCGTACACTGTCTTCTTTTGTCATAAGGTCTCCCTTTCCGATTGCGTTCACTTCGAAGAAATTATAACCTGTCTCCTGCTGTATGTCAATCGTTGGTATTCCCTCTGCGATGCGAGAGGAATAATATTCCAAAAAACAGCGAGTAGAACCGCGTTTTCTCTTGACAAAAAGGAGGGATGCTGTTATAATCCGAAAACGAGTTATCAATGATAACCAAACAACATTTGAGAAAATAGCATAAATTTAAACTGAATTTTTTGGAGGTATCAT
>JAVVSI010000282.1:0-1965 GCA_036654315.1 Evtepia sp.
TGTTATACCGGAAGGAGATAAAAAAATGGCTGAAAATGTAGCTACTCTCGAGACCACACTCGTCGCTTTGGTCGAAGCAAAAAAATACGCCGCACTCCGCGACATTCTTGTCACGATGAACGCGGCCGATATCGCCGGGATCTTTGACGGCATTATGCAAGAAAAGTTGCCCTTCCTCTTTCGGCTCCTGCCCAAAGAATTGGCCGCCGAAACATTCGTCGAAATGGAGCCGGATGCCCAGGAACTCCTCATTCGTGGGTTTTCCGATAGCGAATTAAAAGAAGTCGTGGATGAACTTTATGTCGATGACGCTGTAGACATCGTCGAAGAAATGCCCGCCAATGTTGTCAAACGTATCTTAAAGCAAGCGGATCCCGAAATGCGCAAAATGATCAACGAAATCTTGAAATACCCCGACGACAGCGCGGGTAGCATTATGACAACCGAATATGTTACGCTTCGCCCTCAAATGACGGTCGAGGACTGCATTAAACGGATTCGACGCGTAGGTGTCGACAAAGAAACAATTTATACCTGTTACGTCACCGATAAAAATCGGAAACTCGTGGGCATGATCTCCATTCGTACCCTGCTTCTCAGCGAAGCGGACGATATGGTGGAAGATATCATGGAGAATAATGTCATTTCCGTCAATACGCTCGAAGATCAGGAGAGTGTGGCGCAAATGTTCGCAAAATATAGCTTTATGGCACTGCCTGTTGTCGATCAGGAAAATCGACTGGTCGGCATCGTCACCGTCGATGACGCAATTGATGTCCTACAGGAAGAGGTCACCGAAGATATCGTCAAAATGGCGGCAATTACCCCAACGGACAAACCCTACCTGCGTACCACTGTAATGGAAACTTGGAAAGCGCGCATTCCCTGGTTGATGCTTTTGATGCTCTCTGCCACATTTACCGGCCTCATCATCGCAAAGTTTGAGGAATCTCTCGCCGCTTTCGTCGCACTCACCGCCTTTATCCCCATGCTCATGGATACCGGCGGAAACAGCGGCTCACAAGCTTCTGTTACCGTGATTCGCGGCTTATCCCTAAACGAAATCCAATTTTCGGACTGGCTCCGTGTCCTTTGGAAAGAATTCCGTGTCGCAATCGTCTGCGGCGGTGCGCTCGCCATTGGAAATTTTGTGAAAATGATGCTCGTGGATCGACTCCTTTTGCAAAATAACAACGTGACCGTCTGGATCGCCGCCGTCGTCTGTCTCACCTTAATGTGTACTGTCATCTGTGCAAAAACAGTGGGCTGTATCCTGCCCATTCTTGCCAAAAAAATCGGCTTCGACCCGGCAGTCATGGCAAGCCCTTTCATTACAACCATCGTGGACGCCATTTCACTGCTGATCTATTTTGAATTTGCACACATTTTACTTGGCATTTGAACCCCTCCCCCAAGCTTGCGCAACCACAAAAATATATCACTTCCTTGCACCGCTTTTTAAAAGTAGCATAGTATATAGGGAAAGGCAAAAACGCCTCTCAATTCATACATGAAGGAATGATTATTTTATGTCAATGCCAATCATCGTACCGGGTACCGTAACAAGACCACAAGCCATCGCAGATCTCATCGAATCCGTCGCATTACAAGAAACCGGCATTTCTCATATTCTGAACGCCGAGGGCGAAAAAATTCAGGCTTTTGTCAAAATGCCCGGCGTCACCGCCGCAGAACTCCTCGCAGTCAACGCCTCTGTGCAGGCTACCGTGAATGCAATTACACGCCTTGAAATGATTCTGCAGAGTAAACTGGGACTCTATAGTGCAGAAGTCAGTGCATAAAACACACGCGCAAACGGTCGGAAAACACCCTTGTGTTTTCCGACCGTTTTTTCGTCATTGACAAAATGCTACGATGCGTTATACTATAAACAAACACGAAAAAGGAAATAGGTGGTAAAAGTGAAAGAGTTTTTCTTCGAAAAAGAGATTTTATCGTATGATC
>JAVVSI010000283.1:0-1951 GCA_036654315.1 Evtepia sp.
AGCGATGTCGGAGGTATACTCCACATCACGAATACGGGCAATGGTATATTTGGCTCCGAGGTGTTTGGCGGTGAGACTACAAAGCATATTGACCTCATCCATACTGGTTGTTGCAATGACCATATCAGCCGTAGCAACATCAGCGGCTCTCAGTGCGGCGGGAGAGGCACCATTTCCTTTTAAACACATGACATCTAATGTTTCGCCAATTCGGCGGAGCGCATCCTCGTTGTTGTCGATGATAAGGACGTCGTGTTGTTCGCCGGAAAGATGGTCGGCAAGCGTTGCGCCGACTTTTCCCGCGCCCACGATTAAGATTTTCAAAATAGACACCCTTCCATAATTTAAGATTAAACATGAACAAAGAATGAATGAACTTCAATATATCACGATTATACTGATTTCGCAATGTTCTGACGAAATCCTGTCTATTTTTCAAAGAAAAGAGACGCGAGAGAATACTTTGAGAATTGGAGGGATGGTGTAGTTCACAAAATCGCATATTTGTGCTACAATATCACAAAAGACGGAGGAAGAAATGAAAGAAGAACCTATTTTAGAAGTGACGGATTTAAGAACCTCTTTTTTTACCCCTCTTGGCGAGCGTCAGGCAGTCAATGGCATTTCTTATACGCTGGGACGCGGTGAAATCATGGGCATTGTCGGAGAATCGGGTTCGGGGAAGAGTGTACAGGCGTATTCGATTTTAGGACTTTTGCCAAACGCGGGGCGGGTTGTGGGGGGTTCGATTCGTTTTGAGGGGGAAGAACTGCTCAAAACGTCACCGGAACGGCTTCGCAAATTACGCGGGAAACAAATTGCCATGGTATTTCAGAATCCCTTTGGTTCTCTGAATCCGGTATGCACAATTGGAACGCAGCTCATTGAGGCATATCGTACACATAATAAGAAGCGAGATGGTAGGAAGCAGGCGATTGCACTCTTGGAGCAAGTTGGTGTCAATGATGCAAGCCGCCGAATGCGTCAGTATCCGCATGAATTGTCGGGTGGGATGTGTCAGCGTGTGATGATTGCTATGGCATTGATCTGTGATCCCCAGGTACTGATTGCGGATGAACCGACGACGGCATTGGATGTCACGGTGCAGGCAGAGATTTTAGATCTTTTGCGCCGTTTGCAGGAAGAGCGGAATTTGTCCGTTCTGATGATCAGCCATAATTTGAATGTAGTGGCAGAGCTGTGCGACCGTATCGCGGTCATGTACGGTGGGCGCATCATGGAACAGGGGCGCAGTGTGTTCCAAAATCCACGTCATCCCTATACGCAAGGATTACTGCGCAGTATTCCGGTAGAGGATCAAAAATTGACACCGATTCCCGGAAATCCTGCCGATCACAATACACGCGGTTGTCCGTTTGCACCGCGTTGTACAGAAGCGATTGCAAAGTGCCATACCAAAATTCCGGAAAGCGTAGAAATAGAATCGGATCACTTTGTCGCCTGTATAAAGGAGAAGCTATGAGCCGTTCGCTGATTGAACTGGAAGGTCTGTCGCAATTTTTCGAAAAAAAGCCTCAAATTCGCGCGGTAGAAGGCATCAATTTGACCATTGAAAAAGGGGAGACTTTGGGACTCGTCGGAGAATCGGGTTGTGGAAAGACGACTTTGGGGCGTGCGATTCTGAGACTCTACGAGCCGACAGCCGGTAAAATTCGTTATGATGGCGAAACCATTTTTGATGACACAAAAAAAACGCAACCCGATATGCGGCCATATCGTCGCAAAATGCAGATGATTTTTCAAAATCCCGCTGCAGCACTGGATCCGAGAATGACCATTGGGGAGAGTATCGGTCAGGCACTTGACATTCATCACATGACAAACAATGCTGCCGAACGAACCGAAAGTATTGCCAGGCTGTTGCGGCTTTTAGAACTGCCGGGAAAGGCGAATCATTATCCACATGAGTGTTCGGGAGGTCAGCAACAGC
>JAVVSI010000284.1:0-1947 GCA_036654315.1 Evtepia sp.
GCACTTGCAGCTACGGACTCCAAACGAGAAACAAATTTCGCTTTTAAAACATACATCTTGGCAACCTGTGCACGAATTGCTTGGCTATTCTCTGTTTTGACTACGTTTTCAGCCTCTTTTCCATTGTTAGAATCGGGTTTCGTTGGTTTGCTGTTTTCGATTGCGCCCACAGTTCCGACCTCCTCCGGATTGTCTGTGGTAGCATTGGCTTGTCCGATCAGACCATTGAGCATATCCTGTGCCGCTTGGTTCATATCCGCGCCGTCCTCTGTCAATTTTTCCAATTCTTCGGGTGTAAAGGTCGGTGGTTTGATCTCATACTCGTCCAACATGTGCTGAAAAACTTGTTCGTTTTTTTCACTGCGCTGTTCCAATTCACTCTGATCCATGCTTAGGTATTGCAGTGCTTTGATATTGTTTCTCTGCCAAAACAGCAGCCCCACTACAACAATCACAATCACAAGCACAATTGCAAGAATGATTTTCCCTTTTCGTTTCATAGAATACCCCATTTTCTCATCATAACGTAAAAATCAAATGTAACACAAAGTGCCTGTATTTTCCAATCAATAGTTGGCTTTATTTGTGGGTTGCTTTGTGTAACCTAGCACTGTGATTATAGCATCTTTCAGCGGATATTACCAGTTCTACCAATTTTGTGACAGAAATCTTTTGCTATTGCAAAAAATCCGAATTTCGTGTATAATAGATACTTGTTATTTGTCTCCGTAGCTCAGCTGGATAGAGCATCCGCCTCCTAAGCGGAAGGCCGGGCGTTCGAATCGCCCCGGGGACGCCAGTCGAGAGCCTCGACACGCAATTTGCTGAGGCTCTTGCTTTACTTCAACAACGCGCTCGCACCGGTTGCATCTATTTTGACCTAATGACACACAAACGCCGTAACTGTGAGAAGTTGCGACGTTTTTTTGTGGCGCAAGCACCTCTTTCACCTTTTGTATAAAGTCATCTATCACGTTCTGTGTACACATTGTACTTTTTTTGTCACAATTTTTCTACAGTTTTACGCCAATGACCTCTATAAACGCGCGAATGGGAAGTTTCTTGCCTTTTTGTGCGTATCATGATAAAATGACGTAGGATTTATTTGAAGGTGTGAAGAGGCCGACAATTTTCAAGCAGACCCCGTATAAAATGTCGTGAGGGGGCTTTCCTATTTATAAGGTAGCAGTATGTGATGACGATGATATTTTCAATGATTCTTTTCAAGCCTTGGTCAAAGAGTTCCTGTCTATACACTCGATTTCCTATCAATTGGATTTCTTTACCACGATCGAAGGCTTTGCCAAAGCGATGGCATATAATGGGCCCTATGATCTTGTATTTTTAGACATTCTACTCGGAAATGATAACGGCTTGGACTTCGCGCGCAGTATGAGAGCAAGCGGTCAGCAAACAGATATCGTCCTCATCAGTGTGCATCCGGATTATGCCATTGCCGCTTATGAAGTAGCACCGCTCCATTATCTGATGAAACCAATTCAGCCGGAACAACTGGAACTGGCATTGCGGCGTTCTCTTGCAAAATGCATCCCCCACAAGCTTGTCTTTCAAACCAGCAACGGATTATTGGCAGCAACACCGGATGAAATTTTATACATTGAGATATACGATAGAACCATCTTTATTCACAAAACAGATGGCACGCGAGATGCCCTCACCGGTACCATCAGCGAGTTGGAAAAGAATCTGCCCCCATTCCGTTTTGTCCGTTGCCATAGAAGTTATCTTGTGAATATGACGCATATCGACACCCTGATCCGCTATGAAATTTCATTGTACAATGGGATCAAAATTCCGATTTCCAAAAATCGTTATCGAAAGGTGCAAAATGCTTATATCGAATATGCACAGCAAAAAAGCCCCGTTTTTTTATAACGGATTATGACAGTCCATCTCCCATTGCAAAGGGTTATTTTGTATATATTC
>JAVVSI010000285.1:0-1933 GCA_036654315.1 Evtepia sp.
GTTGCAAGTGTTGTCGAGGAGGACGTTGCTTTTGCACCCGAAAATCTCGGCGTACCACCCGACGAAATCAGAACCCGCGTGGACGATGCCCTCAAAATGGTCGGTATGTACGACTTTCGCGCACACGCACCCCACCTCTTGTCCGGTGGTCAAAAACAACGTGTTGCCATCGCAGGCGTCATCGCTATGCGCCCACAGTGTATTGTACTCGACGAGTCTACCGCAATGCTTGACCCCATTGGCAGAAAAGAAATTATGGACACCGTCCTGCATCTACATCGTGACTACGGTATTACCGTGATTCTCATTACCCATCATATGGACGAGGCAGCTCTGGCAGATCGTCTGATTGTCATGACAGAAGGGAAAATTATCGCAGATGGTGTACCAAAACTGGTTTTTCAGGATATTAGCGGATTGACAAAGGCCGGACTCGCTGTACCGGATACCGTTCAATTGCTCTATGAATTGCGGAAAGAGGGCATTGATGTCCCACTTGACGCATTGAGCGTCGAAGATTGCGCGCGCGTATTGGCAAATGCGTTGCAGCGCTGACCATAAACGTCTTTTTCGAATTTTTCAGCAATTTCATACCGGAGGTGAATACGCTTGGAACCTATTCTCCAACTTGAGCAACTATCACACACATACAGCATCGGCACCCCATTCGAACACAAAGCCCTTGATACCATCGACCTGTCCATCTACCCCGGTGAGTATTTGGGCATTATCGGTCGAACCGGTTCCGGAAAATCTACCCTCATCCAACATCTCAACGGACTTTTAAAACCAACCTCCGGGCAAATCAAATTCGAGGGCGAAGATATGCACGCCTCAAAAGAATTGACGCGTAAAATCCGATTTCAGGTCGGACTTGTCTTTCAATATCCGGAATATCAGCTTTTTGAAGAGACCGTCTCGAAAGATATTGCATTCGGTCCAAAAAATATGAACCTCGATGAGGAGGAAGTCAAACGGCGTGTGCGACGCGCAGCAGATTTCGTGGGACTTTCGGCCTCCACACTTGAACGCTCCCCCTTTGATCTCTCCGGTGGCCAAAAAAGGCGTGTTGCCATTGCAGGCGTCATCGCTATGGAACCGAAAGTCCTCATTCTCGATGAACCAACTGCCGGTCTCGACCCGGCAGGTGTCGATAGTATCCTTGCAAATATTGAGCGTTATCATAAGGCCAATGGCGCAACCATCGTCATTGTCAGTCACTCTATGGAAGAGGTCGCCCGCTGTGTCGATCGTCTCGTTGTTGTCAATGAAGGTAAATTGCCCCTTTCCGGTACCCCGCGTGAAGTTTTTTCACACGGTGCCAAATTGGAACATATGGGACTCGGTGTCCCTCAGTTAACCCGCGTTTTCTCCCGTGTACAGGCTCTGGGTGTGAATATCGACCCCTCCGTCTACACCCTGGAACAGGCAAAAACAGCGTTCTTGGAAGCGTATCACAGAAACGGAGGACACTAATGGCTTTGCGTGATATCACACTGGGGCAGTTTTTCCCCGGTCACTCTTTGATTCACCGTTTCGATCCGCGCAGTAAAATTATATCGGTCTTTTTCTTTATTGTCGCCCTCTTTTTAGCAAAATCCCTCCTCTCCTATGCTATCTTAATGGTCTTGCTCTTTGCGGCCGTGCTATCCTCCCATATTCGTCTTTCTGTCTTTCGGCGCGGATTGAAACCCATTGTCTTTATTGTCCTCTTTACCGCCATCCTCAACCTCTTCTTTACGCCCGGTCGTACTATCGTCTCATTTTGGATCTTTCATATTACCGAAGAGGGGCTTTGGACCGCAGGCTTCATGGTTCTGCGTATCCTGATGCTTCTCATTTCTACCCTCCTACTCACCTATACGACCTCCCCACTTCTACTGACGGATGGACTCGAACACTTATTACGCCCGCTTAAAAAAATTCATGTGCC
>JAVVSI010000286.1:0-1926 GCA_036654315.1 Evtepia sp.
GATCCATCGATACGAACAGCCGTTCCGATTGCGTTTAAGAATTATTTAACACAGACGGTTTGGTCGGCAGGCCTTGCGTTACCGCGTCGGAACAGGTACCTGCACATTCCAGATTTTGTATTTGACATTATTGCAAAAGAACGTAGAATATATGAGGCAAATCGTCCTCGAAGAGAAAATACTTTTCAGAATGGCCACTACATGTTTAGACTTTTATCAGAGTGACTTACAATTTTCCCGAAACCCAAAGGGGGAAAGCCATATAATCCGCTCTGCATTCAGTTTGTTCATATTGACAAAAAGCAAAAATATCTGGAGTGACTTGGCGCGTGTCACTGCGGTTTCAGGATCGAATTCGAGCGCAAAAAATATTGTAACAATAACATTGGTTTGGGTCCATACGAATGATAATGAGGTGAAAGGACATGCCTGATCAATTTATTTTACACTCTGAGTATCGCCCAACCGGAGACCAGCCGCAGGCGATCGAACGTCTGGTTTGTGGCCTTCATTCGGGCACACATGAGCAGACGCTGCTGGGCGTCACCGGCTCAGGTAAGACCTATACCATCGCCAACGTCATTGCACAGGTCAACAGGCCCACATTGGTCTTAGCACACAACAAAACACTCGCTGCACAACTGTGTTCCGAGTTTAGAGAATTTTTTCCCGAAAATGCAGTTGAGTACTTTGTTTCCTACTACGACTACTATCAGCCGGAATCCTATCTTCCCTCGACAGATACCTACATTGAAAAGGATTCTGCCATCAATGACGAAATTGAACGACTGCGGCATTCGGCAACAGCATCGCTTGGGGAACGGAGAGATGTCATCATTGTGGCCTCCATCTCCTGCATCTACACCTTAGGAGACCCCATCGACTATCACAATATGATCATTTCGGTACGTCAGGGTCAGCAGCGCAACCGAGACGATCTGCTGCACAAACTCGTTGAGCTGCAATATGAACGCAATGATCTGAGTCTCACACGCAACAAGTTCCGCGTCAGAGGTGATTCGGTGGAGGTGTTTCCGTCCTATTACACCGACACAGCCATTCGCATCGAGTTCTTTGGAGATGAGATCGACCGCATTAGCGAAATTGCGACGGTAACAGGAGAAGTCAAATGTGTAATCACCCACGCGGCCATCTACCCTGCTTCACACTACATTGTCCCACACGAAAAGATGATTGCTGCGCTCGATGAAATCCGACGTGAAGCTGATGAGCGCGTAGCATACTTTCGTTCGGAAGGCAAACTCATTGAAGCGCAGCGCATTGCCGAGCGCACCAGCTATGACCTCGAGATGCTGACGGAAATCGGATTCTGCAAAGGCATTGAAAACTATTCCCGCGTACTGTCCGGTCGTGCGCCTGGGAGCATGCCTTTTACGCTACTCGACTATTTCCCTGATGATTTTCTCTTTGTCATTGATGAGTCTCATGCTACGCTCCCACAGGCTCATGCCATGCTGGCGGGTGACCGCGCACGGAAACAGAACCTCATTGATTTTGGTTTTCGTCTTCCCTCAGCGTTGGACAACCGTCCACTGTCCTTTGACGAAATGTACGGAAAAATCAAGCAGGTCATCTTTGTGTCCGCCACGCCGGGTGATTTTGAGCGCAAAAAAAGCGGACAGATTGTAGAACAGTTGATTCGCCCGACCGGTCTTCTGGATCCTATCATTGAAGTACGGCCGGTAGAGGGGCAAATCGATAACCTTTTGTCTGAAATCAACCAGCATGCATCGATTGGTGAGCGTGTGCTGGTCACCACGCTCACCAAAAAAATGGCTGAGGATCTCACTGATTATCTCACGCGGCATGGCGTGCGCATCCGATATATGCACCATGACATCGATACCATCGAGCGAATGGAGATCATCCGCGATCTGCGTGCGGGTGAATTTGACGTTCTTGTCG
>JAVVSI010000287.1:0-1922 GCA_036654315.1 Evtepia sp.
ATGGACCTTGTCCGAAGAAGAAATTGGATAAGAAAGCCGATGCGGCACCGACCAAAAACCCCGTCTCTGCCCCGAAGCAAACGCCGACGAGAATACTCAATGCGACGACCGGTTTAAATTGTGGGACCATAAAAAATGCGGCGCGTCCTGCAACAATGAGTGCGCAGAGAACGGCGAGTAAGACGATCTCACGCGCCTGCGGTTTTTTCAGTTCAAAGCGGAGGAGAAAGGGAACCATAGCTTCCAGTAAAATCAAAAGGCTGATAAAATAGTATTTACGATCTCCGAATAATGCGGTGCCAAAAAAGATGGTGAGTGGAATCATCAAAAAAAGCAAAAGATCCAGCGGATGTAGTGTGGCCTTTGATTTTTTAATTTTTTTGGGTTCTCTGTATGGTGTCTCTGTTGGCGGTGGGGTTGGTGTGGGCTTGGCTTGGGGTGGTTTTGTGACTGTGCCACCGAATGCTGCAATGACATCTTCCGCCAAAATGGCATTTGGCAACAGATGCCGTGCCATACGATTTGCAGCGGTGCTGTAAAAGCTTTTCCCTGCGAAAAAGTGACGCGGTTCTCCCTCACTGACGATATTGCCATCAAAAAACAAAGCACAACGGCTTGCATATTGCGCACAAAACTCCACATCATGACTTGCCATGATGATGGTTACGCCGTCATTTTGCAATTGTTTCAAAATTTGGGCAAATACTGCTTTGAATTCCGCATCCAATCCTTTGGTAGGCTCGTCCAAAAGTAAAATGCGGGGATTTCTCTCTAAAACTTTTGCGAGTGCCAGCCGTTGTTGTTCGCCACCGGAGAGGTCGTAGGGATGTACGGAAAGGAGGGGTTCGAGTTGACAGAGGGAGAGGAATGTCTCATCTTTGAGTTCCAAGGCCACTGTTTTGTGTAAAAAGAGTGCTTGCGGATTTTGTGGGAGTGCAACAATGGAGGGATCATTGATACGAAGCGTACCGCGGCACGCTTCGAGTCTGCCGGATAAAAGCGATAAGAGCGTTGTTTTCCCGGCACCGTTTCCGCCCAAGAGCGCGAGAAATTCTCCTCGCTTCACACGGAGATTCAGGGCGCGTATGACGTCTTTCGTGTCATAATGGAACCACAGTTCTTTGCATTCGATGACCGTTTCTTCAAAATGTGGGGCAGTATCTTGTTCTTGTAGCCATGTCGGATTTGGGGTACGATTGAGTTGAGAAAGCCATTCTCTCCCCTCTCGAACCGTGACGGGACAGGCGAGGTCGTTGGGAATGGCGGCATAAATACGCATTGGCGTAGGCATTGCGGCGAAGAGTGGATGATGTTTGAGTTGGGTTCCAACATGGGAGGGCGTTCCGTCGGCTAAGACGCTACCCGCCTCCAAGACCACAAGGCGATCCGCATAGGGCAAGGCTTCTTCCAAGCGATGTTCCGAGAGTATAATAGTTGTACCCAATTCGCGGTTGATTTTATAAAGGATGGATAAGAAGTCCCCTGCTGCAATTGGATCCAGTTGGCTGGTTGGCTCGTCCAGAATGAGGACGCCTGGTTCCATGACCATGACGGCCGCGAGATTCAGGATTTGTTTTTGTCCGCCGGATAGTGCGCTTGTTTTTTCATGAAACCAAGTTTGGATTCCAAAAAAGGAGGCCATTTCTGCAACTCTGACACGAATTTCCGGTGTTTTGTAGCCAAGGCTCTCGAGTCCGAAGGCCAATTCATGCCATACTTTATCGGTCACAATTTGATTTTCCGGTGACTGTTGTACAAACCCTATTTTTTGACTTTGGCTTCTCTGATCCCAGCTTGACAAAGCCCGATCACAGAATAAAATTTCACCGTTTTGTGTACCATGTGGGGTGAGTACCGTTTTCAGTTGACGTAGGAGGGTTGATTTACCGCAGCCGGATTTACCGCAGAGGACGACAAATTCT
>JAVVSI010000288.1:0-1915 GCA_036654315.1 Evtepia sp.
ACAAAATTCGCGCAACTCTTTCTGCAATGACACATCGGCTTCATATCCGGTATTCACAACGACGTAAGCCTTAATCGCCTGACCGCGCAAGGGATCCGGGATGCCAACAACCGCACATTCCAAGACAGCAGGATGCTCCATCAAGACATTCTCAAGTTCAAATGGGCCGACGCGAAAGCCACCGGTTTTGATGACATCATCCGCGCGACCATGAAACCAAAAATAACCATCCTCGTCCTGCCATGCGGTATCCCCTGTATGATATACGCCACCACGCCATGCCTTTTGATACAGATCTTCATTCTCGTAGTATCCGACGAAAATGCCGGGCTGTTTTTTATCCTTGGGTGGAATCAGAACAATCTCTCCGACTTCGCCCAATAAGACCGGTTTTTCGTATTCATCATACAGATCGACATGATAGAGCGGCGATGGTTTTCCCATCGAACCGGGACGGGATTCCGTACCGGCTAGGTTTGCTAAAATCAAAGCGGTTTCTGTCTGTCCAAATCCCTCCATCACTGGAAGTCCCGTTTTTTCTAAAAATTTCAAAAAAATATCCGTGTGCAATGCCTCGCCTGCCGTTGTTGCGTACTGTAGGCTCGGCATATCCACCATACCTTTTTTCACAAAATAACGATACACCGTCGGAGGTCCACAAAATGTCGTAACCCCATACTGGTTGATAATTGACATCAATTGCTTGGGTTCAAAACTATCGAAATCAAAGGCCATGACCGCACAACCACACAACCACTGTCCGTAAATTTTGCCCCATGAGGCCTTACCCCAGCCGGTTTCCGCAACTGTAAAGTGTAAGCCACCCTCTATCACGCGTTGCCAATATTTCGCAGTTATAATATGAGCCAGTGGATAACTATGATCGTGAATGACACCCTTTGGATAACCCGTGGTACCGGATGTAAAATACATAATCATAGGGTCCGTCACGCGTGTTTCCACTCTCTCCCAGCAATCATCTTGCAATTCTTCTGTCAAATTATGGAAACCAGGCACAGATTCCTGCACCGTCCAAAGTATCTTTAAGCTGTCACAACGAGACTGTGCTTCTAAAACTTTGGCGGGGACATCACAAGTTGGCGTACAGATAACGGCTTTGATCTTCGCACTTTTAATGCGATGCACCAGATCATCTGCTGTCAGCATATGGGTTACCGGAACTAAAATCGCTCCGATTTTGTGTAAGGCAGTTGCTACGAACCAATATTCATAATGACGCTTCAAAATCACCATGACGATATCGCCCTTTTTGACGCCCCGCTTTTTGAGGGCGTTTGCCGTTTCATTGGAAAAACGAGCAATATCAGAATAGGTAAATGTTCTTTCATCGCCCTGTGCATTGCACCAGATCAGAGCAGTGTCCTGCGGGGTTTCCTCCGCCATCACGTCTACTACATCATAAGCGAAATTAAAGTGATCGGGATACTGTAACTCAAATGTTTTTAAAGTTCCTGTTTCATCGAAGCTCTCTTTACAAAAATGCCGATAAAGACTCATCGTACCATCTCCCTTCCGCCATCTCGACCCAAAACACGAAATCTTTGATACCGCTCCTCTAAAAGTACCCCTATGGGTAAAGCGGAAAGCGTATTCAATTCTTCGGAAAGTGCCGTTTGCAGGGAGTCATAAAATGTCTTTGTCCCCAATGCCCGCTCCGATAGGATGCGTTCTATGACAGAAAAGGAAAGCGCATCTTTTGCGGTCAGTTTCAAACTTTGGGCGGCATCCGCAGCGCGGGATGCGTCTTTCCACAAAATACTGGCGCAACCCTCCGGAGAAATGACGGAATATACCGCATTTTCCAACATCCACACCCGATCTGCTACCGAAAGTGCCAAAGCTCCGCCACTGCCACCTTCGCCGATCAATACAGTTATAATGGGTGTTTTCAGTG
>JAVVSI010000289.1:0-341 GCA_036654315.1 Evtepia sp.
TCTATACAAGAGATAGCGCATACAAGGACGGATGACCTTTCCTCCAGCAATCGGCCGCCGCAATCGCTGATCCCTAGGACGGCGTTGATCCTCACCCTGATCGGAATTTCACTTGCAAGTGCGCTCTCTGCATCGCATTTTACCAGACGAAGCGATACTGTGAAAAATACTACGATTTTCAAATTGCTCTCGTCAATCGAAAAATTCTTCCGAAAATGAAAAAACGGACGGGCTACTGCCTGTCCGTTTTTCTTGTGCGTGCTTGGGGAAGCTCTATGGTAAACGTCGTGCCTTCTCCCAGCTTGGAGGTGACCGTAATACTGCCTCCCAATTCCGAAACA
>JAVVSI010000289.1:351-1897 GCA_036654315.1 Evtepia sp.
AATGAGTTGCACGATATACAACCGAAGTCCACTCCCAATGGATTTGTTCCGCTCGCCCACATAAAAACGCAAGAATATTTTTGGAAGTTCCTCGGGGCATATCCCGCAACCGGTATCGCTGACTGTGAATTTTGCGGTATCCGACAGCTTTTCTGCCGCAACCACAATATGACCATTCGGCGGTGTGGCACGCATTGCATTGTAGATCAGATTTTCGAAAATAATGTTTATCTTCTCCGGCTGGGCAAAAATCCAACAGTCCTCCTGTGGTGGCGACACAGTCAGGTGGATGGATGAGACTTCCGCCTCATCGCTATGGCTTGCATGGATCTCATTCAAAATCTCATGCAGAGACAATCTCTGCGGTTCCTGTTCGATTTTATCTAAGCGCGTGATGATATTCAGCCCTTGCACCCGTCGTGTCATTTCCTGTTGCTTTTTTTCGACTTGGTCGATATAACGAAACAGTTCCTTGTCAACACCGGTATTGTTTTCATGAATGGCACGGATGAACGCCTGCGTCGAACGCAATGGTGCTTTTAGATCATGTGCCATGTCTGAAAAAAACGCCTTACGCTCGTTCAGCAACAGTTGAAGATCTTTGGTACGACTACGCACCATTTGCTCTAAATTGTTGGTCAGTTGATCATTTTCCTTCATAATGCGTTTGTTTCGCGCCACCATCATCGCAGCAAAGAGAAATACCACAAGCATACCGCTCCATTCGAACTGCCAGAAAAATAAAATCGGCTCGAATCGGTTGGAAAAGAGCAAATTACACAGAAGTCCTGTTCCAAATACCAAACTGCCCGCAAGAACATAAGTGGATTCTGCACTCCGTCGCAATGCAGCACGCACAGTGAGAAATACCATGCAGCAAAACACAAAAACAAAGTAAATATCTTTCCCCATACCGTGGACACGGACAACCCAAGGAAATGCCGGAATCAGTAAGTAAAGCAACGACAAAACCAAGGGGAAAATCCACAATGCCCATTGCATATGCGCAAACCACCGGTATTCACCCGCCGCCAATGCCGCAAGCCGTACCACACAAAAAATAAGTCCGTAGAGTGCAATGCCCTCCACAACCTGCCAATTCGCGCAGAACGGAAAATGGAACAGATTCGCAAAGTAGTGAGAGAGATAAAGTGAGAAAAAACAGCAGAGTATGCCAAGACAGAAATTGATGCTATTGTGGTTACTCCGCCAAAGTACGAGTGTGAACGTCGCAAGGAGAAGCGTAACACAGCAGGCAAAAGCGTAGGACAGTGTTTGGATATTACGAATTTCAGAAAGTACCTCCGGTGTCCCAATTGCAGGGGGGAAGTACATCCCACTATAATAACCTTGCTTTGATGCAGTCCGTACCGTCAGTAAGTGATCTCCCTCCGATAACAAAAAGACCAGACCGGCACTCCCACTGCCGCGCATAAGCGCATGACCATCCAACAGAATCACAAAATCTGTAGATAAATTTGGAAAAGAGGCAGCAAGCAGTATGGGATTCCCGCTGTAACGCAAGGTCAGCTGATAACTTGCCTCG
>JAVVSI010000290.1:0-1886 GCA_036654315.1 Evtepia sp.
ACGACAATCATCAACGAAGAGGAGTATGCTGAACTCTCGTTTATTGAAGGCGACATAGCGAACGACATTGCCTATGAAATTGACGGAATTATTGAAAAATTTGAATTTGATGAGTATGAAGAAGTGATAAAGAAGATTCAAATTGTACATGATACAGTTTCATGGCAAGACTATGGAAACAATAAATTTATCACACTGGATATGCAATGCATTGTAATTCTTAGTTTGGAGAATAAGGATGTAGTGATTTTTGCACAGGATACTGCCGCTGAAGCGGTAGAGCTATACGATAAGGCGGACATCATAAGCAATCGATTGAGTATTCAAAACATTTGGCCGGTACTTGATGAAAAAGATAATCAACGCAACGACGTAGAATACTTGAGGACATTGGAAGAGATATAGTCTGTGCGGGATAAGCAAAAAGTTAGTTGCTTATCCCGTTTTTCTCTTTGTGACAAATACGATTATGTTTTGTGAGAAGAATGGGTTTTGAAAGCAAAAAGCACCTCTTGTAAGACGGTCTTATTGTCCATAAAGAGTACTGTATTAAAGTGTTTAGTAGCTGTGGCCGGGGTGCCGGTGTACTCACGGGCGGCGATCCGGTTCATGCGGTTTCCAATGGCGCGAAGCTCTTTTATCATGGAGTGGTAATCTGCGGGCGGTAGCTCGCGTGGGACGTATCCCATGATAAGGGAACGCAAATACGCCGCCTGCGAATATCCTGTTCCTTTGATCTGTTTTTTTAGATATTGATACTCCGCTTTATTGACGCGGAATATGATTTGAATGTTACGCTCAAGCATATTTCCTCCAACAAAAAAGCAGCATATTTCTACGCTGCTCGTGATTATAATCTTTTCTAACTATTTTTCGTCAGTGTCGCTGTCAATAATACTTTCAATGAGATTTGTAAAATCTATCGCATTCTTTTCTGTAATAACAGGCTTTCCGGTCTTTTTTTCTATCTGCTTGCGTGCATCCCCGGCAACTTCACCGCCTTGCTTTGCTACCTCACGGTTTTTTGTAAACGTCTGTGGTTTGGCTGTTTTAGAAAATTCTGTGGTAGTGGCTTCTGCCAGCATTGTCAGCACAAGTTCCAAGTCACTCATATTGTCTCGCAAATTCTCTTTTTTCAAACCTTTTTTCTTTTTGTATTGCCGCGTGGAAAGTCCTGCCCATGCCTTTGTAATATCATCTGTCAAAATAGCATATTCGACTCCCTTTTGTACACCGCGCTGCTGCCATTCTGTTGTAAGATCATTGCGAATGCGAATCGCCAAAAGCCGTTGATGTATCCATTCCTCCGAATATCCTTTTTTAAGGTAAGTATCTAAAGCACGGTCAATCGCCTGTTCAGGATCTATTGTCTCCTCAATCCTCTCACTTCCAACCCGCGCAAGCCATAGCTTAAATGGTTCTGCTTTAGGAGACGGAATAGATTGAATAATTCTCAAAAGCTGCTCTGTATCGGCTACATCGGTGTTATATCGTTTGCCGTCTGCCGCTTTCAATTTCAGTTGGTGACAATCTGTCACCAACTGATTTCCTTCTTCCCGCATACGTTGTTTAAGTTTACGCCAATAATTGCTTGCACTGCGCTGCGATGGCTGATCCGTCAGCACCGCTACTATATCCACAACCGAAAAATACCATTCTTCTTTTTCTTCATCCCATGCTGTACGGATACGTTTATCTTCAAATAATTGTATGGACTGATTCGTTTCCATTTTTCGCACCTTCCTTTCCTTTAATTATATCAGACTTCAAACTGTTGTAAATATGCAAAGATGACAAACCATCCTTTCATCGTCGATTTCCCACCTTGTCGTAGGTGTAGGTGTGCGTCTTTTCGCCCATTGTTGAGCTTGTCAGCCTGCCCAAAT
>JAVVSI010000291.1:0-1880 GCA_036654315.1 Evtepia sp.
TATTTCCGGCCGTATAAAACATCTCAAACAGTTTTTCCTTATCCGCGATCCCCGGTCCATCATCAGATACGCTCACTTCTACATATTGATCTTCGGAACGCACCGCAGACAGGACAATGTGCGAGCCCTCCGGTGTGTAGGTAATGGCATTGTCCAATAAATTGATCAGGACTTGCACGATCAGCCGCGCATCCATCCGTGACATGAGAAGGTCATCTTCTACCGATACGGTCATGCTATGATTTCTGCCGTTTCGCTCTACATGGCGCATCGCTTCCCTCATGATTTCACTCCACAGCTCCGGCTCCAAACGCAAACCCATTGCACCATTCTCAATGCGGGTCACTGCCAGCAGATTTTCTACCAAATTGATCAGCCACATCGAATCATCATAAATATCGGTATACAAGCGTTGCTTTTGCGCGTCGGAGAGTACCGCACCATTTCCCATCAGTACGCCCGCGTTACCGGAAATGCTGGTGAGTGGCGTACGCAAATCGTGGGAAATCGCACGCAACAGGTTTGCGCGCAATTGCTCCTGCTGCGCCTTGACCTCTACTTGCTTTTTGTCTGCGTCCAGAGCCTCCATCTCCAACGACAATGCAAATTCTCCCAACAACGCCAACAACAGATTCTTTTCAAATGCCTCCAGCTGCTGCTGTTCCATGGAAATCGCAACCACGGCAAACACCTCACGCTCATTGCGCACTGCCATATACAAACACTGCGCACCGGGGAGGGTATCGGTACCCGCGCCGGCGTGCTTTCGGTTTTTATACACCCACTGGGCAACCCCCCGTTCTGCCTTCGTCATCAGCGGCTCCTTCTGATCCTCCGCTACGTGGGGGAAGAACAATGGTTCCTGCATCCCCCCTCCTACTATGGGGTAAACCAGAACTGTCCGGTCTAATAGTTTCACCATTTGTTCCGCTGCCGCAACACAAATCGCATCCTTGGAACGCGCTCTTTGCAATTTCTGACTGGTTTCCAACAGCACCGTCGTTCGATAAGATTTCTCCGCTTCTTGCTCCGCTTGCCGCTTGACGCGAAGTGTCAGACTACTGGTGAGACAGGCAGATAAAAATGTAACTACAAAAGTCACAAAATAACTCGGATCATCAAATTGCAAAGTGAAATAGGGACTGGTGAAAAAGAAGTTGAACATCAGTACACTGAATAGCGACGCGACTGCGCTATAAATACGTCCGCCGGTGACAAATGCAATGATCAATACACCAAGAATATAAGTTGTAATTACATTGCTGTCATGAAAGCCCAGTGCTGTAAAAAGATACCCAATCGCAGTACAGACCGCCAAAATGCCCACACTTTTCAAGGTATCTGACATGGAAAATGGCTTTGCGCGGATACGTCTCTTTTTATAAGGTGGCAGTGTATCGGGTATGATGTAAATATCCAGATTCGGTGCCTCTGCCGTCAGCTTCTCCACCAATGTTTTTCCCTGTTGAAACAGTTTCCTTTTGTTGTTGGAGCGACCAAGTATAATTTTCGAGACGGCAGATGCTTCCGCATAGCGCGCAATTTGTCGCGCTACATCATCGCCGTACACCGTGGCAATCTGTGCCCCCAATTGCTCGGCAAGACGGAGGTTTTCACGCAATCGTTTTCGGTTTTCTTCTGACAATTCTTTCGTATCCGGCGTTTCTACAAATAAGGCGGTAAACCGTCCATAAAATGCCTCCGCCAGCCGCCCCCCTGCCCTGACTACCTTGGCATTCGAGGGCGAACTGGAAAGACAAATTAAGATATGCTCATCCGTATGAATGCCCCCACGCTCCGGCATACTTTTTTCTTTCTCCCGATTCAAACGATCCGCAGTTCTTCGCAAAGCAACCTCCCGCAGAGCTGCCAGATTGTCT
>JAVVSI010000292.1:0-1876 GCA_036654315.1 Evtepia sp.
GGGGGATTCCCGGGGGTTGTTTTGAAGATTTTAGAGCCGACGATCAGGCTCACGCTTTTGGATGGCTTGGGGAAACGCGTCACGTTTTTGGAAGAGCTGTGTCAGACCTTGGGACTGGAAGGTACAAGTTGTGTTCATGCGCGTGCAGAAGAGCTTGCGCATGACCCGCGCTATCGGGAACAGTTTGACGTGGCAACCTCTCGCGCCGTCGCGGCACTTCCGATCCTGTGTGAGCTATGCTTGCCCTACGTCAAACCGGGTGGCGATTTTCTGGCTATGAAATCCACGCGGGAAGAAAAAACATTTGAAAATCCGTCACTCGGAGACGGAATCGCAAAAAAAGCGGAGTATCAAATTCCGGAAACGGATATTTGGCACCGCGTCATCAGGATTCCAAAGATCAAAAACACAGCAAAAGAGTATCCTCGTAGGTGGTCAAAAATTAAGAAGGTAAAAATTTAGTGTCTTTGCACAAAAATAGTTGATTTTTTTGTAGGTTTATGATACAGTGTTATTGAAGCTACGGGAGGCATGGAATGGGAAGCGTTATTGTCATTGCATCCGGAAAAGGCGGAACCGGAAAAACATCCCTTACCGCCGGTATTGGCTCCGCACTTGCTATGATGGGGCGAACCGTCCTGTGCATCGACACTGACGTTGGTTTGCGGAATCTGGATCTTGCGTTCGGAATGTCGGACGTTGTGTTGATGGATTTCGCAGATGTAATGGAAGGACGATGTAAGCTCGGGCGCGCCGCCGTCCCGCACCCCGCAATCCCAAACCTGTACTTATTGACTGCCCCGGTCTCGTCCCCGCGTGAACCCCTGCGAGCGGACTTGTTTCAGATGCTTTTGCAAGAGGCGCGCGAGAAGTACGACTATACCCTGATTGACGCCCCGGCGGGAATCGGCGCCGGCCTGCGCTTCGCTGCCTGCGACGCCGACCGCGCAATTATCGTCGCTACTGACGACGCCTATTCCCTACGCGACGCACAACGAGTTGTCACTAAGCTTTCTCCCGGCATTTCAAACATTCGTCTGGTCGTGAACAGAGTTTCCCCAAAGATGATGCGGCGTATCGGGTCTACTATAGACGATGCCATGGACTCCGTGGGACTCCCGCTCCTTGGGATTGTCCCGGAAGACCCTCGCGTTACATTATCTGCCAATGGAAAACTTTTGTCCGGTATCCGACGAAAAGGAGCCGTTACCGCCTGCCAACATATTGCAGGTAGGATAACGGGACAGCGTATCCCGCTGATGAAGATACGATAAAGAGGTTGATTGTATGAACATTGCTTTGCTGAGTCATGACCGTAAAAAAGAATTGATGGTGCAGTTCTGTATCGCATATTGCGGTATCCTCTCCAAGCATACCGTCTGCGCCACCAATACCACCGGCCGCCTGGTCGCCGAAGCCACGGGCTTACCCGTAAGATTGTTCCTTTCGCACGCACACGGCGGCAGCCAACAAATCGGTGCCCGTATTGCTTACAACGAAATCGACATGGTCTTCTTTTTCTCTGATCCACAGTCCAACGACTTGGATGCTGAGGTGAAGTTCATCACACAGATGTGCGACCAGTATAACATCCCCTTCGCAACGAATGTCGCGACGGCGGAAATTTTAATCCACGGTCTGGAACGCGGAGATTTGGATTGGCGTGAGATAGTGAACCCTTCGCTCAAGCCCGTCACAGTCTGATCCTAACACAGTAAGCCCTCCGGCGAGCGATAGACTCGTCCGGAGGATTCTGCCTATCCGTAGTAAAGAAGTGAGACGGGTAGGCATTTATTTTGGAAGAGAAGTACTGCGTTGCAGGCCTGACAATTAAAGTCTTTACTAAATTTTTCTTCAGAAAAATTTCAGGATCCAA
>JAVVSI010000293.1:0-1875 GCA_036654315.1 Evtepia sp.
TCGTGATAGCAAGCGTCAACATGAAATAAAGACCATATTTCGCGGATGTTGACATAAATACGCAGAACAAATTTATGCAACAAGTCAAAATATAGCCTACCTATTTAGTATATGATACATTTATTATTCAGTATAACACAAAGCAAGGCAAGAGTCAAACTATGGATTTGGTAATTGGATGATAAAATGGAATGCACATACATATACATAGGGAAACGATGTTTGGTACCATTTGGAGTTGATTGGAGTGATCGGGATGAAAGTTGCGATTCTGACGATGTTTAATGGCCTAAGTCCCACCTATTCACTGGTTAATGTGGTGGCGGATCATGTAAGAATGCTACTGGATCATGGGATTTCGGTAAAAATACTGGTTTGTGAGGACTGCCCCGACGAGGAACGCCGAGGGATTTTTGCAGACGAAAGACTGGAATGGGTAAAAATTACGAATCGGCTGAATGGCGCACAAATTCATTGGTATGATTATGCAATGGCGGCAGGCGAAGTACACAGCACATTTGAAGAAGAATCCGAACTGATTGCTGCTGATTTCAGAACACACTTGCATGACATTGATGTATGTATGATACATGATATTCACTATCAGGGCTGGCACCTCATACACAATGTAGCCTTATGCAAAGCACAGAAAACTTGTTCGGAAGTGCGGTTTATTGCGATGACGCATTCGGCACCGGTTAATCGACCGGCGAATCCACAGTATCCGTTTTCCTGTCGATATACTGCCATGCCGAATACCTTGTACGCCTACCCGACCTATTCCGGAATTTCGGCTTTGGCAAAGCAGTATCAGGTACCGGAAGGAAAATGCAGGGTGATTTATAACAGCTTGGATAGTTTATCTTTTTTGAGTGAAGAGGTGCAATTGATTCATCAGCAGAGCGATTTACTGCGTCCCGACATTTTGATCGTCTATCCTGCCAGACTGACGACGGGGAAAAAATTTGAAAAGGTTGCCGCTTTGGCGGGTGCGATTCGAAAAAAGACGGAGCAATCGGTCAAGGTGGTATTTTGTGATTTTCCCTGTCTTGACATTGAGGCATCACAATACAAATATGCCATTCGAAAAATCGGAATTTTTTTTGGCTTAGAGGATACGGATATGGTTTTTACAAGTGATCTGAATTTTCCGAATGGATTTCCCCGCAAAAGCGTTTTAGATTTATTTACGCTTTCCAACTTGTTTATCTGTCCCTCTTATTCCGAATCATTTGGTTTAACTGTTTTAGAAGCTGCGGGGCGCGGTAATTTTCTTGTTTTGAACGAGGCAGTCCCCGCCTTAAAAGAACTGGGCGAAAAATTAAACGCATATTTTATGCGTTGGGATGCAAGAAATTTCGGATTTGATACGCAGGAAAACTATCAACCAAACGAACAAAGCTACTTAGAGACGCATGCAGGCGTGATTGTCAATCAAATGCGAGACAACGCAGTTCTGCACGCGAAAACCGTAGCAAGACAAAAATTGAATCCGGATTGGGTTTTTTATCATCAATTGCAACCTCTTTTGGAGAAATAAAATAGGAAATACGCTTCTTTTATGAAAAAACGTATTTCCAAAGTGTTTTATAATGCAGAAATTTACGGGCGTTCTTTTGTCGTGGTAGTCGTTGTGGTTGTTTGACTGGTCGTTGTTGTCGTGGTAGGTTTGGTCGTTGTGGTGGTTGTACTGGTAGAAGCGGTTGTTGTAATGGTGAGGGTATCCTCCAGCTTGAACTGCAACAGCATCTGGTTTTTAATGACGTTACGCATGGTTCGTTCGACGGAATGGTTTACTTTGAGTAAATCTTCCAAGGTTGGAGGTGTTTTCAGTTTTTCTTGTCCCTCGATTGTGCCGAGAACATATTGTATTTT
>JAVVSI010000294.1:0-1874 GCA_036654315.1 Evtepia sp.
GGTATCGTGAGGATACCGGCGATTATATGTTGCCTAAGGGGAAGCGTACAATGACCCGTCAGCAAATGGTCAATATGTGGAAAGGTTTCGTTGCGAAGTATCCGATTATTTCCATAGAGGACGGCATGGGCGAAAACGATTGGGAAGGCTGGGCAATGCTCACCCGTGCGTTGGGTGACAAGGTACAGCTGGTCGGTGATGATCTCTTTGTGACCAATGTGGAGCGGGTTCAAATGGGTATTGACAAAAAGGTCTGCAACTCTGTCCTGATCAAAGTAAACCAAATCGGGACGCTGACCGAGACTTTAAATACAATTCAACTGGCAAATCGTGCCGGATATACCGCTGTTGTGTCACATCGCTCCGGCGAAACAGAGGATACAACGATTGCGGATCTCGTGGTTGCCGTCAATGCCGGACAAATTAAAACCGGCGCACCCAGTCGTTCCGACCGCGTTGCCAAGTATAATCAACTGCTGCGTATTGAGGAGGAGTTGGACTCCGCTTCGAGATATTTGGGTAAAGACGCGTTCTTTAATCTCAACTAAGCAAACAGCAAAACTGCCCTCTTACCGCAAGGTAGGGGGGCAGTTTTGATATAAAAAATCATAATTCCGGTCAAGCTTTCATAGATTACAGTAAATGACCAATGGAAAAGGGGATGGCGAGATGACAAATACTGCAATCTATCAAGATATCGCGACCCGTACGGGCGGTGATATTTATATTGGAGTGGTGGGACCGGCACGGACAGGAAAGTCGACGTTTATCAAACGATTCATGGAGACAATGGTACTTCCCAATATTGAAAACACGTATCGGCGGGATCGTGCGCGTGACGAACTGCCGCAGAGTGGATCAGGGCGTACGATTATGACGGCAGAACCGAAGTTTGTACCGGAGGAAGCGGTTGAGATTTCAATGGGGGATGCGGGGAGCTGTTCTGTGCGTCTGATCGACTGTGTCGGTTATATGGTGGCCGGTGCAGTGGGACAGCTGGAGGATGACTTGCCGCGTATGGTTCGCACGCCGTGGTTTCCAGAGGAGATTCCAATGTCGGAAGCGGCGGAAATCGGAACGAGAAAAGTAATTGCCGAACATGCGACGATTGGTATTGTTGTTACCACGGACGGAACGATCACAGAAATTCCTCGAGAGGACTATCTGGCAGCTGAGGAACGCGTGATTACAGAGCTGAAAGAGCTAGGAAAACCATTTTTGATTTTAATCAATTCCGAACATCCCGACTCAGATCGTACACAGACATTACGCAGTCAACTCGCAGAACGATACGATGTCAATTGTATGGCAGTCAATTGCTTGGAATTGAGTCAAAAAACGGTCACGGATATCATACGGGGTGTTTTGTATGAATTTCCTGTTGGGGAGTTGGACTTATTTTTGCCGGAATGGGTGGATGCCCTTGAACATGAGCATCCGATTAAAAAGAGTATTTACGAGGCGATTCGGGATGCCATGGGAGATATGAGTCGGATTCGGGATACGAAACAGGTGGTAGACAAAATCGGAACCTGTGAGATCATCAGTCAGGCACAGATGAACGAAATTCAGCTTGGAACCGGGAATTGTTCTGCCCGTTTGGAACTGCCACGCAAACTCTTCTATGACACCATGGCAAAACAAACCGGATTCCCCATCCAAAACGACGGTGAACTTCTCTTGCAATTAACAGAACTTGCTCATATGAAAAAAGAGTACGAAAAAGTAGGCGCGGCTCTGGCGGAAGTACGCGCAACAGGCTATGGAATCGTGGTACCAAGTGCGGATGAACTTGTCTTGGAAGAGCCGGAAATCGTGAAGCAGGGCGGACGTTACGGTGTGCGTTTGAAAGCCACTGCACCCTCTATTCATAT
>JAVVSI010000295.1:0-1842 GCA_036654315.1 Evtepia sp.
TATCGTCATTGCCGCCGCGCTTATGAATGCCTTGAAAGTGGTCGGAAAGAAAAAAGAATCCGCTCGTATTGTCATTTGCGGTGCAGGCTCCGCCGGATCTGCCGGGGGAAAATTACTCCTTGATATGGGTTTTCCCAACATCATCTTTTGTGACCGTAACGGCATTTTATGCGTAGGCGATCCGAAGCTCTCCCCCGAACACGCCGCACTTGCGGCCCTTTCCAATCCCGATCACCGCCAAGGTTCCCTTGCCGATGCCATGCGCGGTGCCGATGTCTTTATCGGCGTATCCGGACCCGGACTGCTTTCTTCCGATATGGTTCGCTCTATGGCAAAAGACAGCATCATTTTGGCCATGTCAAACCCTACCCCGGAAATTATGCCCGACCTTGCACAGGAAGCAGGTGCGGCAATTGTCGGAACGGGTCGTTCGGATTTCCCGAACCAGATCAATAACGTACTGGTTTTTCCCGGTCTGTTCAAAGGCGCGTTGTCTGTCGGCGCACTCCAAATCACCGAATCCATGAAACACGCCGCCGCCTACGCGCTCGCCGCCCTGATTCCTGAGGATGAACTGTCCCCCACCTGTATTATCCCCTCCCCACTCGATCCACGCGCCGCCATCGCCGTCTCAGAAGCCGTCGCTATGGACGCAGTTCGTTGCGGTAATGTACGTGCGTAAACCCCAACTATGAAAGGATTTTATCATACTATGAGCTTTAATTTTTTTGTTCCAACGAGACTCCTCTTTGGCGAGGGTGTCATCTCTAAATTACACAAACAGCGTTTTCCCGGCAAAAAAGCACTCATCGTCATTTCCAGTGGCAAATCCACGCGTACCAACGGCTACCTCGCGCGCGTAGAAGAGGAACTCAAGGCAGCAGGGATTGAGACTTTGGTCTTTGACAAGGTTCTCCCAAATCCGGTCATCGCAAATGTTATGGACGGTGCAAAGATTGCACGCGATGAACAGTGTGATTTCGTCGTCGGTCTGGGCGGCGGCAGTAGTATTGATACCGCAAAGGCCATCGCCATCATGGCAACCAACGATGGCGAATATTGGGACTACATCTATGGCGGAACCGGTAAAGGTCAGAAAATGAAACAGCACCCCTTACCCATCGTCGCAATCCCAACCACAGCCGGAACCGGTACCGAAGTCGATCCTTGGACTGTTGTTTCCAACGAAGAGACAAACGAAAAAATCAGCTGTGGCAATGATAAAACATTCCCAATTCTTGCCGTCGTCGATCCTAACTTTATGCTCTCCGTCCCCCCACTCTTTACAGCCTATCAAGGCTTTGACGCGCTCTTCCACAGCACAGAGGGCTATATCGCAAATATGGCAAACCTCATGAGCGATATGTATGCCCTAAAGGCCATCGAATCCGTTGGTCGTAATCTCGCCGCCGCTTGTGCCGATGGCAAAAATATGGTCGCGCGTGAACAGGTCGCGTTCGGCAGTACACTCTCCGGTGTCGTGATGTGTGTGAGCTGTACGACCTCCGAACACGCACTCGAACACGCACTCAGTGCCTACCATCATACCCTCCCCCACGGTGCCGGTCTGATCATGATTAGTATTGCCTACTACACCCACTTTGTGAACCATGCACCCGATCTCGCAGATCGTTTCGTTGATATGGCAAAAGCAATGGGCAAATCCGATGCCACCGAACCCATGGACTTTGTCAAGGCACTTGCCGATTTGCAAAAAGTCTGTGGTGTTGATACCCTCAAAATGTCCGACTATGGGATCACGCGTGAGGAACTCCCGACACTCGCGCGCAGTGCAAAGGAAACCATGGGCAACCTCTTTAAACTGGACCGCTGTGTCCTCAG
>JAVVSI010000296.1:0-262 GCA_036654315.1 Evtepia sp.
ACAGAAGCAGGCAGATCCTGCACAAGCGATAGAGTTGTCAGATCTATCCGATCTCATAAAAGAATTGAACGACATCATAGAACGCATCAATGAGAAAATCCGCGCAAGCAACGCTGTTATCAAGGACAAACTGGCCAAAAAGCAGGAGGGCGTCGACTTGGTTTGGCAGCTTTTGGCACAGCAGTGTCAGGCAGAGATTGCTGTACATAAAAGCGAGAAAGCGCGCTACGATGCTGATGTTGCCAAGTTGACCAGAGATATG
>JAVVSI010000296.1:272-1841 GCA_036654315.1 Evtepia sp.
AAAAAGCGATGCAGGCACACTTGAAACCGAGATGAATCATTTGAATCAGCAGACTGTCAACACGACCGCCGCAAAAGACAGTATAAACAAATTGCTTGCTGCAGCAGGTTTTCAAGGCTTTCACTTACGTGAGAAACCTAGCGCTCAGTATGTTTACGAATTAGTGAGGGATGATGATAAAACCGCGCATGGACTCAGCGAGGGAGAACGGAATTTCATCGCGTTTCTGTATTTCTACCACATGGTCATCGGTAGCCAGTCCGATGACGGCAAAACGACAAATAAAATAGTAGTCATCGACGACCCTGTTTCCAGCATGGATAGCAGTAGTATGTTTACTGTGGCATCTCTCATTCGGGATTTGATTGCCATCTGCTATAACAACTACAAGATGGGAGAGCACGGAAACCATCATGATCACATCAAGCAATTCTTCTGCCTGACACATAATCCATATTTTTTCAAGGAAGTGTCCTATAATCGTATTGCGGAAAACGAGTGCGTCAGCATTTTCGAGATAAAGAAACAAACGCACAACCAGTCTATAATTGATGAGTGTGTCCAGCAAGGAAGCTGTGTCGGTGATGGCAAGGTGAATCGTTCACCCGTCAAGAACACCTATGACGCATTGTGGGAGGAATATCGAACAGCCACGGACTCCGTATCACTGCTGAACGTGACCCGCCGTATTCTGGAGTATTACTTCCTTCAGATATGCGGTTATACAAGCGGCGATCTGAGAAGTGACCTGTTGGATAATCCCAAGCACACATCCTCGTTTGAGACAACCCTCGCGGATGGGTCTGTTGATAAAACAGATTACAATGTTGCCGCTGCTATGATAGCCGTTATGAATATCGGTGCGCGTGGCTTCAATGACGGACTGTTCTTTGATGTGTCGGCGATTGCACCTACGCAGTTGCGTATTGTTTTTGAAAAAATATTTGAAGCAACCGGACAGACGCAGCACTATGATATGATGATGAAAGTGTAGCGTTACTCTTAAAGCAGGGAGAGCCGAGAAATTGCCAATGCAGAACGAACAGGGCAGGCGGCCGTGCCTTTTAACCTGTTTAAAGATTCGTATTTCCTTGATGTCCTCGGATTAAAAGACAATTTTCTTGAAGGCGATTCGGAAAAAGCAATTCTCGTAGAAATGGAAAAATTCATTCTTGAATTTGGACATGGTTTTTCCTTTGCAGAACAATTATACTTTTGCGGAACGGCTGAAATCAGCGTCCGGCATCAAACTTATCAGCGTTTACTATAGGTCAATAAGGTTCAAACCTTTTAATTTTGCCCCATACAATTTAATTTTACCTCCAAAGCCAAATTGAGGAGGGGTGCAAAATTTTATTGTTATCGAATCCGCATAAACCGTCAATCAATAAAAAAAGCGAGACAGCATAAGGGTTTGCACCCCGCTGTCTCGCTTTTTGCTGTAATACAGGCTTTGTTTATAGGCAAAATTAAAAAGTAGCCAATCAATAAGTATCATTGATTGGCTACCTTTGTGGCGGACAGGGTGGGATTCGAACCCACGTACGGTTGCCCGTAACCTGATTTCGA
>JAVVSI010000297.1:0-1839 GCA_036654315.1 Evtepia sp.
GGTTATGAAATTTGCACGCTCAGATGCCAAGAATAGCAGGGTCTGTGCAACCTCATTGGCTGTCCCCAAACGTCCGAGTGGAGTTTCCTCACAGAGTACGGCGATTTCGTCCGCAGAAAGGTTTTTGTTCATTTCCGTGTCAATGATGCCCGGTGCGACACAATTCACAGTAATGTGAGACGGACCAAGCTCTTTCGCCAGTGCTTTTGTGAACCCGATGACTGCTGCTTTCGACGCAGAGTACGCCACTTCGCAGGAGGCACCGACCATCCCCCAAATAGAGGACAAGGTAAGAATACAGCCTGCTTTCTTATGAATGAAGTGTGGTAGTATTGCCTGACAGCAGAGGAACATGCCATCCAAATTGACCGCAAAAATATGCCGCCAGCGGTCATACGTCAAATCGCCGAACAAATCGTGGTTATCTATGCCCGCATTGCATAGCAAAATGTCAAGTTGACAAAATTTATCCAACACATTGTCAACCATGGTCTGTACTTCATCGGCGCGACTGACGTCTGCTTTGAAGGCTGCAACGCAATAGCCTTGGCGATTGAGTTCCTCTGTGAGTGCGCAGGCCTCTTGTTCCGACCGATTATAATTCAGGGCGACGGCGTAGCCTGCTTGGGCGAACAGTCGGACGGCGGCGGCACCAATTCCGCGTGAGCCGCCGGTGATGAGAACTGTTTTCATCAGACGTTAAAGCGGAAGAGGACGACATCGCCATCTTGCATGACATACTCTTTGCCCTCGGAACGCACCAGACCTTTTTCCTTTGCCGCCGCCATACTGCCGCAACGACGCAGATCCTCAAACGCGACGATTTCGGCACGAATAAAGCCGCGTTCAAAGTCCGTATGAATTTTCCCGGCGGCCTGTGGTGCTTTGGTACCGCGCGTAATGGTCCAAGCGCGGACTTCATCGGAACCGCCGGTTAAGTAGGAAATCAGGCCGAGGAGTGTATAAGAACACTGGATCAGTCGATCCAGTCCCGACTCTGTCATGCCCATCTCTTCCAAAAACAGTGCCTTATCTTCCGCCGGAAGCTCTGAGATTTCCGCCTCGATTTTGGCACAGATCGGCAAAACCTGTGCGCCTTCTTTTTGGGCAAGTTGTGCAAGTTTCTGATAATATGGGTTGTTTTCGGCACCGGCAGCCAGGGAGACATCGTCCATCTTGGCGGCGTAGATGACGGGCTTAACAGCTCAGAGGTTGCGATAATTTCCTGATCCTCCGGTTCACAGTCAAAAGAACGGGCAGACTTGCCCTCATTGAGATGCGCAAGCAGTGCTTCAAAGAGTGCAGCTTCATGGACATATTTTTTATCGCCTTTCGATGCTTTTTTTGCTTTATCAATACGGCGTTCCACCATTTCCATATCTGCCAAAATCAGTTCCAAATCAATGATCTCCACATCACGCAAAGGATCCGTGTCACCTTCGACGTGGATCACGTTTGTATCATCGAAGCAGCGCACAACATGGACAATGGCATCCGTCATACGGATGTTGCTCAAGAATTTATTTCCCAGCCCCTCCCCTTTTGACGCGCCGCGTACGAGTCCCGCGATATCCACGAATTCAATGACGGCAGGTGTATACTTTTTAGGAGAATACATCTCTGCAAGGTAATCCATCCGCATATCCGGCACGGTAACGATCCCCACATTAGGCTCAATGGTACAAAAGGGGTAGTTTGCAGATTCCGCACCTGCATTCGTAATCGCATTGAACAAGGTACTTTTCCCCACGTTGGGCAAGCCGACAATTCCTAATTTCATTTTATCCTATACCTACTCAGAAATCCTCGATTTACAAGGGTTTCTGCCTTTCGTGTTAT
>JAVVSI010000298.1:0-1831 GCA_036654315.1 Evtepia sp.
CTTGACGCGCTTTTTCTTTGGTACTTTCTTTTGTCGCTACAAAAAGAAAGTACGGTCGCAAGTTTCAACGACGAATCCGATTCAGTCGTAAAACGTGTGAGATTATGACAAACCTAGAAGTGGGCTGACCGATTGAATACAAATTGTAATGGCTGCCCTTCTTTCTTTTTGTGGCGACAAAAGAAAGAAGCAAAGAAAAAACGCGTCAAGTAGTGAGGTTTCGCTCACTGCGGTGAGCGAGATTTCGCGCTCTGCGGAGCGCGACCAAGGACGCCGTCCTTGGATCCTGCCATTTTTCTGAAGAAAACTGGACAAAAGACTTTAATCGCCGGACTTGCGGCGCAGTACACAATACGAGAAAGGATGCATGGACAATGAAATATGTTATCTCAGGCGCAAGCCTCTATTCCAAAGACGGACTCATCCGTGCTGACCTCCTCATTGACGAAGGCAAACTCATTTCTATTACCCCCGATATGCCGCACATTTCTGACGCGGTCTATTTTCAATTGAATGAATGTGTTATATTTCCCGGTTTCGTTGATGTTCACGTTCATCTACGAGAACCGGGTTTTTCGTATAAGGAAACGATCGAAAGCGGCACAAGTGCCGCCGCACGCGGTGGATTCACGACAGTCTGTGCCATGCCAAATCTAAATCCGTCACCCAGTTCCGTTGCACGTCTGCAACAACAACTGGACATCATTGAAAAGGACGCGAAAGTTCACGTTTACCCTTACGGTACCATCACAAAAAATGGGAAAGAACTTTCCGATATGAACGATCTCCCTGTTTTTGCTTTTTCAGATGACGGCAAAGGCGTTCAAGACGATGCGTTGATGCTAAAAGCAATGGAGACCGCCGCCGCACTCGGGAAACCCATTGTTGCACACTGTGAGGACGATAGGCTATTGAACGGCGGTTATATCCATGACGGCATCTACGCAAAAGAACACGGACATCCCGGAATCTGCTCCGAAAGCGAATGGGGACAGGTGGCAAGGGATCTGGAACTGGTACGCAAAACAGGCTGTGCCTATCACGTCTGCCACGTCTCAACAAAGGAAACCGTGGACTTGATTCGCAAAGCAAAAGCAGAGCATCTGAACGTCTCCTGTGAAACAGCACCACACTATTTGATTCTCACAGAAAACGATTTAGAGGAAGATGGCAGATTCAAAATGAACCCGCCCCTTCGAACCTTAGAAGATCGCGCCGCACTGTTACAGGGAATCCGTGATGGAACGATTGACATGATTGCAACCGACCATGCACCCCATTCGCCGGAAGAAAAATCGAAAGGATTAGAGAAGAGTCCTATGGGTGTTGTCGGACTGGAAACCGCATTTCCGATTCTCTATACCAAGCTTGTTTGTACCGGCGTAATTTCCCTTGAAAAACTCGTTTCACTTCTGCATGACAATCAAAGCCGACGCTTTGGACTCGGTACGCCTTTGGAAATCGGAAGTCCGGCAGATCTAACCGTCTTTGATCTAAATGCACACTATAAAATTGACCCGGCAGAGTTTCTTTCAAAAGGGAAGAGTACCCCATTTTCGGGAGAAACTGTTTTTGGAAGATGTAAACTGACACTTGTAGATGGAATTATCACATGGGAGGAATTGTAATATGCCAAAACGCACAGATATTCACAAAGTCTTAGTCATCGGATCAGGGCCTATTGTCATCGGACAAGCCGCAGAATTTGATTATGCCGGTACGCAGGCGTGTATCGCACTGAAAGAAGAGGGCTACGAGGTAATTCTTGTGAACTCCAATCCCGCGACAATTATGACTGACACCAGTATGGCAGATAAAGTTTATATGGAAC
>JAVVSI010000299.1:0-1831 GCA_036654315.1 Evtepia sp.
TATGATATTTGTGCTTGTTGCGCACCTCATGTCAGGCGTACGGGCGAGGTTGGTGCGATTAAGATATTGGATTATATGCGGCATCGGGGTGGTACGAGAATGCGCGTCGTATGTGGTGACAGTGCGATTGCGGACTATCGGAAAAAGCACGAGAGTATTTCTGAAATTTGCGCGCTCTTATCCGCAAAACCGGAGCATTGCACGGAGGCGGTCAAGCGGATTTTAGGGGAACTGCAAGCGCAGAAAAACCAAAATGCAGCACTGGCAAGCCTACTACTTCAGGAAAAGATCAAACAAATTCCGGATACAGAAGGTCATTTGTGCTTATTTGAACCGAACTTCAATACAAACCAACTGCGTGAATTGGTCAATGGTGGTATGACACGTTGTAGCGGTATTTGTGCGGCATTTGCGGGATCAGATGAAATGGGTTATCGTTATGTCATAGGGAGCCGCCATGTCAATGTAGGCGCGTTGTCAAAGGAGATCAATCGGACGTTACAGGGGAAAGGCGGCGGTTTGCCGGAGATGATACAGGGGAGTGTGGCGGCAAAAAAAGGCGAGATTGAAACGTATTTTGCAAAGCAGTCGATTGGATGAGGTGCTATGGTTCACACAAACAAAATGCGGCAGACGATCCTTTTTGGAACGTCTGCCGCATTTCAAATTAGAGTAAAATAATACCGGCTTCACCGCAAACTTTGCTTGTCTCATCATCCCAAATAGAGGCTTGCACTTCACCGATATGGGCCTTACCGAGCAGTAACATGGAAAGCCGCGATTGTCCGATTCCGCCGCCAATGGTAAGCGGAAGTTTTCCGTCCAATAGCAATTTGTGAAAAGTCAAATCGCGACGGTCATCACAGCCGGCGATGGTAAGCTGACGATCCATTGCTTCGGGATCGACGCGAATACCCATGGATGAGATTTCCATGGCTTGGGTTAAAACGGAATCCCAGAGCAATAAATCGCCATTTAAAGTCCAATCATCGTAATCCGGCGCACGTCCGTCGTGCGGTTTTCCGGAACGTAACACGCCGCCAATTTGCATTAAAAAGGTGACGGGATGTTCTTTGACGTAGGAATTTTCACGTTCTTTTGGGCTAAGATCGGGATAAAGATCTTCGAGTTCCTGCGCTGTGATGAAACTGACCGACTCATTTAAAGTGGGGAGTACGGTAAGTTGTGGATAAACGGCATGAAGTGTATTTTGGGCAGCGCAGATTGCTTTTGCGATACATTCCACGGTTGACTCTAAAAATTCACGATTTCGATCACGAGGTGCCATGACTTTTTCCCAGTCCCATTGATCCACATAGACGGAGTGGAGGTTATCGGGGATTTCATCGCGGCGAATGGCGTTCATATCGGTGCATAGACCCTCTCCGACGGAGAATTGATAACGGTAAAGGGCAAGTCGTTTCCATTTTGCCAGGGAGTGGACAACTTGTGCTTCGCGTGCGGCGGAGGGGACATCGAAAGAAACCGGGCGTTCGACACCACTCAAATTATCGTTTAGACCGGAGGATGCTTCGACAAAGAGAGGGGCGGAAACGCGGCGTAGATGTAGTAAACCACAGAGTGTATCTTCGAAAATTCGTTTTAATAAACCGATGGCTTTTTGGGTATCATAAAGATTGAGGAGGGGGGCATAGCCACTGGGTATATAAGTTTTTTCCATAAAGTGATTCCTTTCTTCTGCTGGAAGTGATAGAGTCGTGTATTGTCGGACTTGCAAGCTTAGCGGTGGTAGAGACGTGAGGTCTGATATTTCGCCTCACAGGTCAGTCGCACACCCAAGCGTCTAAAAAAATTTTAGTAGGCTTATGAA
>JAVVSI010000300.1:0-1810 GCA_036654315.1 Evtepia sp.
AGAGGTGGCTGTCGTCAATTATTCCTCCCTGAAAACTGCGTAATGCAAAAAAACCGGGTGTACGTATACAGGGATATGAAAGGAGCTATCTATGTACTACTATTCTACCGTCAATAACGTCATTCTCACGCACAGTGCAGTCGTAGAGGAAAATGGCATGGACATCGTCTCCGTCAGATTCGAACGACCCAATGACCACGGCTTTGATTTCGCCGAGGGAAAAATCCCGCACTTTATCTTTTTTAAAACTTGCGGCTTCTCCGAGGATGAACTCTTTCAGCTTGAACGCTACCTTAGAAATAACTCTGCCCTTATTTGGGAATTTGCTTCCAAAGGTGGTGGGGAAAATGCCTAAAGCACTCCTCGACTTCCTTGGCTATATGTTTTTCTTTTGGTCGAACGAGGGTACCGAACCACCGCACATCCATGTCTCAAAGGGTGCTGCCAACGCTAACGCAACAAAATTTTGGATTACCAAAGACGGCATAGAACTTGTCCATAACCATGGGCAAATCCCTAGCCAAGACCTTAAGAAAATTAGCCGCTATATTCTCTCAAACCGCGCCGATATCTTGGCTGCTTGGTTCTCACACTTTGGCGGTTTCTAAGCCAATACCACCCTGTGATTTCATAGGTGCTGGTTTACCATCCGTGCAAAACAAAAAAACCGCCCTCAGTGTTACAGCACTGGGGGCGGTTGCATATAGGAGGGAACGCAATGCGTAGGACGAACGGAACCGGACAAATTATAAAATTGTCCGGAAAAAGACGGAGACCATTCGCCATCCGATTCAATGGCGGAAACGATCCTCAAACCGGAAAAGTCATTTTGAAGTATATCAGTTATCACGAAACATACCAAGAGGCAGAAATTGCACTCGTCGATTATTGGAGAGATCCCAAGAAAATAGAAAAGGCTTCGATTACCCTACAAACAATTTTTGACGAATGGTCTACCATCAAATATAAAAATTTGGATCATGCAACAAAAAACAACTATGATTCTGCATGGAACTATTTGTCTAAGCTGAGCCATTGCAAAGTAAAGGACATCAGAACCGGTCAACTGCAAGAGATTATTGACACCGCTACGTACCGTCCACCAAGCAAAAAAGGTGAACCCCTCAAAGATGAGCGACCACTTGGTCGATCCGGACTCGAAAAAATAAAAGCCGTGGCAACCATGCTCTTTGATTATGCCGTACAGAACGACATTATTGACCGCAACTACGCGAAGTATATTCAACTCCCACGCACGCAAAAAATTGAAAAAGAATGTTTCTCCGAACCCGAAGTCTTGGCAATTGAAAAAGCCGCCGCGCAAGGCGTTCCATTTGCTGATGTGGTACTTGTCATGTGCTACACAGGGTTTCGTATCGAAGAACTGCTCACCCTAACACCTTTCTCTTACGATACAAAGTTGCATACCCTCACCGGAGGTCTAAAGACTGATGCAGGTCGTGATCGAGTCGTTCCGGTCGGCGATAAAATTTTGCCCATTATCGACCGGTGGCTAAAAAAAGGCGGCTCCGTTATCTTCTGCCGCGAAAATGGCACGCGATATGCGCAAGGTACATTCCGCAAAACGTGCTACTACAGCGCGCTCGAAGCCGCAGGTGTACGCAGACTTACCCCACATGCAACCAGACACACCTTCGCAAGTCGCCTTGCTACTGCCGGCGTAGATTCCGTCACAATCCAAAAGCTAATGGGACACGCCGATTACGCCGTTACTGCAAATACTTACACCCACGTCGACGTTGCAACACTAAAAACCGCTGTCAACCAACTTTGATTTGTATATTACTTG
>JAVVSI010000301.1:0-1793 GCA_036654315.1 Evtepia sp.
CCACAGGTACAGGAAATACCATCCCGCTTCCCGATATCACACAGCTCAGACAGAATTTCCTCCATGACAATATCGTTGAGGAACATACCATCCGCAGCAGCAGCCGATTCCAGCCGGTTTACGGTTTCCTCCAGCCTCTTCGTGGCGGCAAATACGGCACCTTCCTCCCCAACATAACAGCAATCCAGTCCCGAGGTAGCACAGGAAAACGCCAATGTCTTTTCATGCAGAAACGCTTGGAGCGAACAAGTGACTTTATGCGTTTTCTCGCAAAATAAACAGGGAATACTCAAAGCCAAGTGGTCACCTTGTATCTCAATATCCAAGGCGGATTCTCCACATGGGCAGGGCAATTGATTCCGTGATGCCGCCAAGCGAAATACACTTCGTTCCAAAATCACCGTCTGACGACAGGATGGACAGATAAAGGCTATCGTTCGTTTTGTATCTTCAACCATCCGTAGTTCCTCCTATTCAAAATCATTGATTTTTGATGTGTCTTTTTTTGAATACGTCCAGTATATCTTATTTTTCTCCATTTGAACAGGGCATATCCTTGAAATATTTTGAGAAATTATGCACAAACTACAGTCATTGATCCCTTTCGTCAGACTCGTAGTACGTACAAAGGAGAATTTTTATGGACACGAAAAGAATCGGGACGCAGACTGTCGCACTCTCTCACCCACCTTCTATTTTAGGCGTCGGAAATGCGGTCGGAAAAAAAGAGGCGGCAGGGCCATTATCCGCCTATTTTGACTATAGTAGCATCGACGACACGTTTGATGAAAGCAGCTGGGAGAAATCGGAATCTTCTATGCAGACGATGGCACTCAAAACCGCACTGAAGCGTTCCGGCTTAACCCCTATGAAACTGGATTACCTACTGGCGGGCGATCTGCTCAACCAATGCATCGCAACCACTTTTTGCGCACGCGATTTTAAAATTCCGTTTTTTGGACTTTATGGTGCCTGTTCCACGATGGCAGAAAGTCTTTCCCTTTCTGCTATGCTCATTGATGGCGGATTTGCCGACCATATTGCAGCAATCACATCCTCCCACTTCTGTTCCGCCGAACGTCAATACCGCAGTCCCCTTGAGTACGGCGGGCAACGTACACCGACAGCACAATGGACCGTCACCGGTTCCGGTGCCGTCATTCTGGCAAAAAGCGGCGCAGGTCCTTATATCACGCATGTGACAACCGGGAAAATTATAGACAAAGGAATCACCGATGTCAACAACATGGGTGCCGCAATGGCTGCCGCCGCCTACGCCACCATCACAACCCACCTCTCCGATACCAATCGACCACCTAATTTCTATGACCTCATTGTCACAGGCGATTTGGGGAAACTGGGCAAAGAAATTGTGTTGGATTTATTCGCGACAGACGGCATCACGCTGCGAAATTACGACGATTGCGGCGTTCTGATCTACAATGCCGAACAAGATGCACACGCCGGTGGTTCCGGTTGCGGGTGCAGTGCCGTTGTACTCACCGCCTACCTCCTCCCGGAAATGCGAAAGGGACGCTGGAACAATATCCTTTTCTGCGGAACCGGTGCCTTACACTCCCCCACATCCGCGATGCAAGGCGAATCCATCCCCGGTATCTGTCACGCCATTGCCCTCAGTCGAAAAAAAGGAGCCACAAACCATGATTTATGAATATAGTTCCGCCTTCCTCTGCGGTGGCCTCCTCTGCCTGATCGGTCAGATCCTCATTGATAAAACGTCCCTCAGTCCCGCCAAGATTTTGGTCACCTATGTCGTCGCCGGGGTCATCCTT
>JAVVSI010000302.1:0-1793 GCA_036654315.1 Evtepia sp.
TTAACACCACCGCGTTGATTGTACCAAGACCGGAATCTGCCACAATTAAGCAACTTAAATCCAATCTTTTGATGATATCCTCCAGTTGCAACTTCGTTTCATCAAAACAAAGGGGGCAAAGAATCCCACCGGATCCCTCCATCGTAATATAATCATAGCGACGACAAAGGGCGTCAAAGCCCGCTACAACACGATCCAACACCACAGGATTCCCCTCTATGCGCGAAGCCAAGTGAGGAGAAACAGCCGTTTCATAGAGATAAGGACACATCTCTTCCAAAGCTTGTGGAATCCCCGAAACGGTTTTTACAAACAAGGCATCACCGGCTATAATACTGCCATCTGTTCGGCGATCATTTCCGCTCATAGCCGCTTTGTAATATGCGGCTTTCTTTCCGTTTTCCTGTAGTTTTTTCAAAATCAGTCCGCTCACAAATGTTTTGCCGATATCCGTCCCTGTTCCGGTGATAAATAGTTTTTGACTCATAGCCAAACCTCATATCCCAGTTGGTTCAAAAGTGCTTGATCCGTTTCCACCGTAATACCGGCAGTGGTTAACATATCGCCGGAAATCGCAGCATTCGCACCGGATAAAAAGCAACTTGCACCTTGATCCCCCAATAAGCCCCTACCGCCCGCAAGTCGGATAAATGCCCTTGGCAAAATAAACCGATAGATGGCAATGATACGTCTTACCGCTTCATTGGTCAGTTTTTCGTTTTTTTCAAAGGGCGTACCGGGAATTGGATTCAAGATGTTGATCGGCACACTTGTAATGCCCAAGTCCCGCAAGGTCAATGCCATATCAATTCTGTCTTTTTCTGTTTCTCCCAGTCCCATAATACCACCACTGCACACTGACAATCCCGCCGCCTGTGCCGCATGAATCGCATTGATTTTATCGTCAAAGGTATGCGTTGTACAGACATTGTGAAAATTGCTTTTTGAAGTTTCCAAGTTGTTGTGTACCCTTGTCACACCGGCTTCTTTTAATTTTTTATATTGATGCTCGTTCAATAAACCAAAAGAAATACAAACAGAAATCCCTGTCTCTTTGCGTACTTGTTTCACCGCCTCGCACATTTCATCTACCTCACAGTCTGATAATTTCTTACCCGATGTGACAATAGAATAGCGCAGTACCCCCTGTTGCTCATTGTGTTTTGCCTGCTCTACAATTTCTCGCGCAGACAACAAAGGGTATTCCGCACTACAAGTATGATGATATGCGGATTGCGCACAAAATTTGCAGTTTTCCGAACATTTTCCGCTTTTCCCGTTGATAATGGTACAAAGATCGAATTGATTGGAACAAAAATGTTGACGTATTTCATCTGCCGCTGTACACAAGGCATCCAAAGGTTGGTGATACAAAGACAAGGCTTCCTCGTAGGTGATTTGCTCCTCATTCAGAATTTTATGCTTTAATTGTTCAATATACGACATCTCTAAACTCCCTTTTTCATCCGCGGTATCAATCGTTTGGCCATGACCGCCCCCACGATACACAAAGCAATATCTCCGGGTACAACCAAAACAAAACAGTATAGGAACAAAGGCCATAAGCCAATTGCTGTCCCCAAATAAAAATAACTCATCAAATAAAAATAGATCATACCGATGAAATACACAATCGCCAAACCAATAAAATTCGCAGTCAATAGGCGTTTATAGCCCGGTTTTGGTACTTTATTCGCAATCGTCCCCGTGACATATGCCGCGACGGCAAAGCCAATAATATAACCAAAACTCGGCTTGAGTATATAGCCAAATCCGCCCCCCTCTGCAAATAC
>JAVVSI010000303.1:0-1773 GCA_036654315.1 Evtepia sp.
GGCGGCACTCCTCACCTCCGTACTCGATTCACAAGACAAAGTCGCGGAATATATCTCCGAATGTAAAAGTTCCGGTATCTCTATTCTCCCCCCCGATGTCAACGAATCCGGAATCGGATTTACCGTTTCTGAACATCATCTGCGTTTTGGACTCTCTGCCCTCAAAGGCGTAGGGCGCAGTTTCACCGAAACCCTCCTCACTGAACGCCCAGCACATGGCCCATTCCTCTCTTTTCCCGATTTTTGCGCGCGCTTATTGGATCATGAATTGAACAAACGTGTGTTAGATAGTCTCATTCGTAGTGGGGCTTTCGATGGTATGCACTATCGTCGGTCTCAGCTTTTGGACGCCTACGAGCAACTGCTTGACAGTATGGCACGTACACGACGTAAAAATCTAGAAGGGCAGTTCGACCTGTTCGGTATGTCCGATGCAAGCGGCAACACGCCTGTTCCCGATCAATTGATCCTCAAAGATTTACCCGAATTCTCGGCGCGGGAAAAAATGGTCATGGAAAAGGAAATCACAGGCCTTTACCTCAGCGGTCACCCCATGGACGAATACCGCCCCATTGCAAAACAACGCGATGCCCGTCCCATCGGTGCAGTTATGGCTGATTTTGCAAAGGAAAATGGTCCAACCACTTATCGCGATGAACAAAAAATCACACTGGCAGGTGTCATCACCGCTGTGAAAACAAAAACAACCAAAAATGACAGCCTTATGGCCTACGTCACCTTGGAAGATGATACCGGTACCATTGAACTGCTCGTCTTTTCTCGCGTCCTTTCCGAAAGCGGGAGCTATCTGCAAGCCAATATTCCGATTCTTGTCAACGGTCGCCTTTCCGTTCGGGATGACAAAGCACCACAGCTTCTGTGCGATGCGGTCTTTCCTCTGCAACACATCCAGCCCATCCCCGAAGCAAACGAACCGCTCACCCATTCCGGTCGACTCTATCTGCGCCTGCCCTCTGAAACCACTCCCATCTTTGAGAAAATCAAAAAAATATTCATGATGTTCCCCGGAACTCAAAAAGCTGTTTTCTATTTCACCGACACCGGTCGCAGACGCGGCACAACCTGCATTCTACACACTGCACTTCTGGCAGAACTTGTCGCCCTTTTGGGCGAAGAAAATGTGGTGGTGAAGCCATGATCAAACTCTGGAAGCTTTTGGTATCTCCTCGTTTTCAACGGATTGGAAGTATTATTCTCATCATTTTAATCCAACTTTCCGTCTTTGCCCTTGTGATCTATCGCTTCCAAATTTACTTTGTTTACTTTTACTGGTTTTGCGTTCTGCTCAGTCTCGTCGCTTCGATCTGGGTCGCAAATGGGAAAGCCCGCTTACCCTATAAAGTCGCTTGGATTATTCCCATTCTGCTCTTCCCTTTATTTGGCGGACTCCTTTACTTCTTGCTCGGCGGCGCACGCAGCCCTGCAAAACTTGGCATCCCAAATAGTCAAGTCACATTCCGTGAACAACTCAGTTCGCGTTGTTCTCCTGCTGACCTCGCTCCGCTCGGGGTAGAGTTGGTGCAACAGGCACAGTATCTCAACAACGCCACCTCTTGTCCCATCTACAATGATACCGAAACGCAATATTTCCCCTCCGGTGAAGATTTATTCCCCACACTGCTGGATGAACTCTCCAAAGCAAAAAAATATATTTTTTTAGAATTCTTCATTATTGCAAGCGGTAGAATGTGGTCGAGTATTCTTGTTATCCTCCTTGAAAAAGTCAAACAGGGCGTCCGCGTTTATATCATC
>JAVVSI010000304.1:0-1770 GCA_036654315.1 Evtepia sp.
AGAAGTAAGGGAGGGAAGTAACCGTATGGCTAACCCCAAAGGCAAAAAAGTAATCAGAAAACGTCGTGAACGTAAACACATTGAGAAGGGCGCCGTTCATATCCGCTCTTCCTTCAACAACACAATGGTAACCGTCACCGATACCCAAGGCAACGCCCTTTCGTGGGCTTCCTCGGGTGGACTCGGTTTCCGCGGTTCAAGAAAGTCAACGCCCTATGCCGCACAAAGTGCTGCAGAAACCGCTGCGAAAGCTGCGATGGAGCATGGACTGAAAACAGTTGAAGTATTCGTCAAAGGCCCCGGTTCCGGTCGTGAAGCCGCTATCCGTGCGCTGCAGGCCGTTGGCTTAGAAGTTACGATGATCAAAGACGTAACCCCTATCCCACATAACGGTTGCCGTCCACCCAAGAGACGTCGCGTCTGATCGCGGAAAGGAGAAACTAATATGGCTAAGAATATGCAGCCCGTTGCTAAACGCTGTAAGGCTCTGGGCATTTCTCCTACCGTTATGGGTTATGCGAAAAAAGATACCAATCGCAATCCCGGCGGTCAGATGAGAAAGAAAAAGAGTGAGTATGCATTGCAGCTCACAGAGAAGCAAAAAGTAAAATTCGTATATGGTATTCTGGAAAAACAGTTCCACAACTATTACGAAAAAGCATCCGCTATGCCGGGTAAAACAGGCGAGAATCTTCTCGTTTTGGTAGAACGCCGTCTTGATAACGTCGTGTATCGTCTTGGTTTTGCTATGACACGTCGCGAGGCACGTCAATTTGTAAACCATGGACATTTTACCGTGAACGGTAAGAAGGTCAATATTCCTTCGTACCTCGTCAAGACTGACGATGTGATCGAAGTTGTAGAGAGCAGCCGTCAATCCGTGAAGTTCAAACGCCTGACCGGTGACGACGCAATTATGGTTACCCTCCCACAGTGGCTCGAACGTGAGAAGAACACATTGAAGGGTACTGTCACCAAACTGCCCGTCCGTGAAGATATTGATATGCCCGTCGAAGAACACCTCATCGTCGAGTTGTACTCTAAATAATTCGATACCCTCGGCAGGAAACCGGAATGGCGATACGGCGGATCTCGGATCCGCCGCCGTAAAAAGGAGGGTAACACATGGTAGAAATCGAAAAGCCACGCATCGAATGTATCGAAAAACCCGGCGACAGCTCGTATGGGAAATGCATTGTCGAGCCGCTTGAGCGTGGCTATGGCACAACTTTAGGCAATTCACTCCGGCGGATTTTGCTGTCTTCATTGCCCGGTACTGCGGTTACCACCATCAAGATCGCAGGTGCCCAGCATGAATTCAGCTCAATCCCCGGCGTCAAAGAGGATGTAACCGAAATCGTCCTGAACGTGAAAGGCATCATTGCCCAACTTCATTGCGAGGGCGTCAAAACGGTTTATATCGAAGTCAGCGGAGAAGGCGAAGTCACAGCCGGCGATATCAAAGCCGACAGTGAGGTCGAAATCTTAAATCCGGATCATCACATTGCGACCTTGGGATCAGAAGCCACCTTGAATATGGAGCTGACCCTTTCTCATGGGAGAGGCTATGTCCCCGCTGATCGAAATAAACCACCGCAAACCGTGATCGGCGTGATACCGGTGGATTCTGTCTACACTCCGGTGCGGAAAGTCAATTATACTGTGGAGAACACCCGCGTGAAGGATCTAACCGACTTCGATAAGCTCACGCTTGAAGTTTGGACGAATGGGACCATCGCGGCGCGTGATGCCGTATCTCTCGGCGCACGT
>JAVVSI010000305.1:0-1751 GCA_036654315.1 Evtepia sp.
CGGGGAAACGGGGCTATATGCGCACGATTTTGTCTCTGGCAAGTCCCCCAAAAACGCTGCCACTTGCCACCTCCATGGCGGGGAGCAGAGTACAAATGGAAAGAAGGTTTACGATGATTCAGAACGCAAAAAAGCCATCGCGGCTTGCCTCTTTTCTCTCGGTGATGGTAGCAATCGCGCTCCTCTCTACCTCCGTCTTTGCCAGCGGCGTGGCGGCAAATGCGGCGGGAATTGGCACCGGTGAAAAAAACGCCATTGAGGTCTACAACGACACAACAAAGTTGCGCTTTACCCATCAGCCATTTTTTGAAAACGGCGAAGTCTATTTGCCCCTGCGGGAGACCCTTGCCGGGTTTGGTATCACCGATGTTCGGTGGAAGGAGGGCAGTATTTACGTTGGGATGTCGCCCTCGACGCATTACGAGGCCTCTTTGCCTCAGACTTCAGACTGTGCGCTGACCATTGGCAGCAAGGTGCTGAACTTTCCGTCCATCTCGAAAGGCGTTAAGCTAAAATTTCTGCCCCTTGTCAAAAACGGAACCACCTATGTGTCCATGGATTTTTTTGAAGCGCTGATTGCCCATGGTCAGGTGCCCAGATTTCGGGTGAGCTTAGTGCAATCAAGGAACCCGGAGGATTACTATGCAGAGGGTGAGGAAGTATATATCGGCATCGGGGAGAAGCAGGATAACTACAAACCCGTCGATGAAAGTGGACGCCCAAAGCTTGTCAAACGCATTGTGACCAATGAAGCGGGTGAGGTGCTCTTTGTGGCAACGGCTGAAAACCAAAGGCCGGAGGTGATTGCGAGTAAACCGCAAGTTGACACAGGTTCTGGGAATGGGTTTACCAGGAGTGGGGCCTCGCGTATCATTTTTACCAATGCCTATGGAGAAGATGTGGATGGCTTTTGCGGCATTTTTATCTATCAGCGAACCGGCGATCATTTCTTTGTCAATGTGGCCTACATCCCCCCGGAATACCAAATAGACCACAGCGTGGGCGAGGTTCCCAAAGCTACACCACCCAATAAGATCTGAACCCCCCGCAACAAGAGCACCATCGAAGATGTAAAAGTCTTCAATGGTGCTCTTTTTATATGCAAACTCTAAAACATGGGCGGGATTTGCCCGCAAAAGTCAGCGTGGAGGATCAATGCGAAAATACGTTATGCCGTCGTTCTTCCCATCGTCCGTCTGATCTTTTATAAAAGACCAGTCATCGTCCCGATCCATCATAACGCCAAATACAATCGCGCCAAAGAGCAGCCCGGATCGCGTCTTATCGTGCTTTGCCGCTTCATAAATCGGGTTCCAAACCGTCCCGCTCCAATCGTGCCCGGGTATCCAACCGGCGGTAATAATTTTTTTATCCTTTACATTTGCCACCTCGTCAATGCGGCGATTGAGCTCTGCCACAATGGCATCCATATCTGCTTCGGAAATGGAATTTAACATTCCGGCATTTTCTTTTGCATGAGGTACGCTGGTTATTTTACGGGAATTTCCTATTGAATAAAGGGACATGTTCAGCACTCCTTTTCTGTTCATATTACCACAGCTTAACAGGCAAAGCAGTCGCGCTGCCGTTGGAGCCATGCAAGCCGGGGCCGGACCGGGGAAGTTTCATATGGGATTACGCAGGCGTATATCCCTTGCGAATTGCACTATCGCGGCGATAAACAATATTGCTTACTGAGCAGCCCATCAGCCTTGCCGTCTCGGCAAGTGACAGCTTATCTTCAAAAATGA
>JAVVSI010000306.1:0-1734 GCA_036654315.1 Evtepia sp.
CTTTTTGAGCCCCTGCGGTTCAAATCCGCCCTTGCGGTCTCGCGGCACGGACACTTCTACGTCGCCAAAGCCGGTGCGCAGCGTCTTGCCGCTGTGACCGTCCGGCTGTTGTCGGTATCTTTGTTGCGGCAATCGTACTTGCTTACGGCAATCTCGGAAATTGGGGCGATTTGGAATCCGTTTAATCAGCGGTTCCCTTACAAATGAACTCGACTTGTTCCATGCGCTTTTTGTCTGAAACAGCCAGCGCTTCCTGGTGACGTACAAGCCACGCCTGATTATTAGCCACCTTCTGCCTTCCGGAAGCAATCATGTTTTCCATCGCCTGTGATCCTGTACCGCCCAGAACCTCGCGGGTTTGCACAAAATAGTGGGGATCCATGCTTTGGAGAATCGGTGCAAAGTCCCCCTCGAATTTGCGTCCAAACACTTCTTCAAAGGTTTCTTCAAAAAACGCAGGGGAAATTTGTCGCAAACCGTAGTGAAGTCGATCTGCTTTTTTTACCATCCGGGCTACAAAATGATGCGCTTGGCGGAACGGAATTGCGTAGGAACGCACCATCTGATCGGCGATTTCCGTGACGACTGAAAAGCTCTCATGCACCCGTTCTTCTAAGATTTGCTTATTGACATCCATTGTTGCCATGACTGCGTTAAAGAGGTCCAGATTTTTGTTCAACAGATCAAATGTTCCGCTCATCGTGTCCTCGATATCCTCGTAATCGGAAATATCCCCATAGGGAGACTTTAAAAACCCAATCATTACAGCGTCTGATAAGCCCTTGACCATCGACAGAGAACTGCGTAGATGCTCTAGCGCAATGGGGTTTCGCTTTTGGGGCATAATAGAACTGGTTGAAATATAACCATCGGCCAACCGAATCATCTTTTCCTCTTCTGTTGCCCAGAGCAGCAGATCGGTGACTACGCGCCCTAAATCGAGTGCCAACAAACCCATAGCCGAAGCCGTTCCGGTAAAATACTCACAGTTGCCAATCGCGTCATAGGAATTTTCAATAACTCGGTCAAAGCCAGTCAACTCGGCAACCCGTTCACGAGACACCGGAAAACCGCTGGTAGTGACCGCTGCCGCGCCCATCGGCGAACAATTTGTCGCGTCGTAAGCCGCCTGTAAGCGCGTCACGCCTCGATCCAAGACATCCACAACGCCTAAAAAATAGTGCCCTAATAGTCCGGGCTGTGCGTGTTGGGTATGCGTGTGAATTGCATAAATTGTGTTCTTGTGCTCTTCGGCAAAAAGCAGAACCGTGTTTTGAAAGTGGATCACTCGGTTCATTAAGGACAAAATGTCATCGCGTATAGCCATATGCGACCAGGCGACACACATGTCGTTGCGGCTTCTGGCCAAGTGCAAATTTCCGCCTACGCCATTCGTTTGACGGATAATCTCATCTTCAATTTCAAAGTAGAGATCCTCAAATTTACCGGAGTAGGTTTTCTGCGTATAACTTGCGTAGTCTATCGTTTCAAGCGCCCGCATAATGATTGCCGCATCCGCTGAGGTGATGATATTTTGCTCTGAAAGCATCACGAGATGCGCTTCATTGACGCTTCGAATATAAGCAAGTAAACGTTTTTGGGCGCGCTCATAGCCCGGAAGCAATTCCATCTGTACAAGGGCGACGCTGGGGTAACGAGTGCCTTCCACTTCAAAGACCCGCGTGCGTTCTTCAAGATAGTTTTTGGTCAGTTTCAATGTGACTCACTCCTATT
>JAVVSI010000307.1:0-1726 GCA_036654315.1 Evtepia sp.
CTGCGTTTGTTCTGTACTTTGAAACAGACTGGCAAAGACCTGATGCGGCGAAATATTCATCCGCCCCACCATCAATGCAAGGCTTCCTGCAAGTAGTGGGAGGAGGAAAAATGCCGTTGTAGTCAAGGCTTTTTTCTTCACTGCTTGGGTGATATGACGTCGGAGTAAACCGTTTTGACGTTAATGCCATCAATTTTTCCGATTTTACCGGATAATGCACTGATGGTATCCTGAGGTGCATCAATGGCGATGCTGAGGATATTGATGCCTCGATTACGATATGGGATTCCCATTCTGCCGATAATATTGCTACCGTACTCGTGGAGCAAGTGGTTGAGCGTGTCAACGGAGTCCTCCTTGTGGACAATGACTGCGATGATAGCGACTCTTGTTTCCATAAAATAACCTCCAAAAAAAATAACTGCATCCCGAAAGATGCAGTCATACAAAGTGAGCATATGCCAAGCGGCACACACAGTCTGTATCTTTCATCTCAAAACTGATTTTTGATGTCAGAACAGGAGGATCATATCGCAAATGTGGTGCATTGTCAAGTGGGGCGTGTTTGAAAGGCGGATGTATGCGGTGTTTGGAACACCGCCATTATTTTTTTGTATTTTTCCGTTCATAGTCCGCTCTCATCCAAGCGATTTCGGCTTCAGTGTATCCGAGCGCACGGTAGCCCGAGAAGTTGCCATATTGCGCCATCGTTTTTGCTTTGTCACGCAATGTTTTTTCACGATTGGCAGAGAGGGATTGCGTTTCTTTTTGATCACTTTGCGCACGTTTCCGCGCCGCTTCGTCTCGTTTCCAACGAATCTCGTCCTCTTTGTATTGATCGTCGATGGTTTCACGATAGAGCCCATGTTCTCGATTCCAGTCGTCGGAAAATTGCTTGTAATCAAAATTACGATCATTGTTGTATTGCCCGAGCGCATCGGTAAATTTTCCATAATTGACCTTGTCGAGATGAAGTAATTGATCTAAATTCGAACGTTTTTCTTTGGTTTCGTTTGCATATCTCTCATATGCAAGTTGTTCCAATTTGGGGATTTTATTTGTCAATTCGGATAGATAGGACTGATTGGCCTGTTGTGCGGCAGATGTGGCAAAAGAGGAGGCAAGACCACCGGTACGGGAAGATACTTTTCCAATGGTATCATCCATAGCACTTGCGCCTAATTTGGTATATTGATCCTTGTATCCCTGATAGATTGGATCCGATTCATGCTGATAGGAAAAGGGCTTTGTGTTTTGCAAGCCGGTCATGAGTTTTGCGATTTCATCGTCATATTTTCCGGTATATTTGGGGGGATTGTCATTGTAGAACTGCTTGCCGTTCAAGGGTTTTTTGGACTGATGCAAGAGATATCTGCTTCCATCCTCACCCCCGGAATAGCCATATCCGTTCCGAATGGATTCCGCCGATTGATGGGCCGCGTTTGCACTTTCGTAGTCACCGCGATCGTATTATTGTTTCCAGATCGTCTTGTGTTTGTTTAATTCTTTTCTGTCTCTTTCACTTAAGAGGGTATCGTCGGGTGTAAACTGTTTCATTGTATCATTCCTCCATTGATTATTTTTATCATTTTACCATGGAGGGAATCAGATTACGACCGGGGTTTCGAAAAGAGTGCTTATCCTATGAGGTAGTAAGCAATCCGTATTTGAGTTTGACGCGTTCCAATTTTTCGATCATGGCGGGCGCAATGATCCAGAGGAAGGT
>JAVVSI010000308.1:0-1689 GCA_036654315.1 Evtepia sp.
AATTGGTTTTTTTCAATCATTGCGTTAATCGTAGCAACATCAGCCTCATCATAGGTATCAACGGCTACATCTTCCGCAAACGCCGCCATGGGCAACAGTGAAAGACACATGACCGCTGCCAATAACATTGATACAATAGATTTCCCTATTTTCCGTTTCATTGCTTGCACGCTCCTTTTTATCCTTTAGTTTTGTTGTTATCTCCTTGACGGTTGAACGCCGCGCTATAGTAGCGTCTTCTGATTTTCCGCAAACAGCTTGTCGTTGATTGCATTCAGCGGCATATGGTGGACAATTCCGTAGCTGATGATGGCGTCTCGTTTCATTTTGGGATAGATCAAAGCATATCCCGCCTGCTTGAGCAACCGCTGCGTTTCGTCCAGTGTGACCTCCAATCCGAAGCAGAGACAGAGTAGGCGATCGCGAGAGGGGGTTCGCCTCCCCGAAAAAACCTGGTGGAGATAAACCTCGCTCATACCGGATCTTTTAGCCAGAGCGGACTTTGTAACAGATTTTTCCTTGAAGAGCGTGGATAAAAGCTCTGTAACGCTCAAATCGGAAAAAAAAGGCTGATTGTCGCGTAGATAGGAATCAAGGCTTGCGTTGCTCATCATTTCGTTGCTTAGATCATCGGTCGTTTTATCTTCCATTCCCATACATCCCCCTTTACTTCTCATACGAAATCATATATACTAAGCTTACAATACTTTGTGTGAAGATACAATATGCTGGCTGCATAGTATATGAATTTTTGGAGTGATTCCCATTTATAACTGGTTATTAGGCGTTTTACAGAAAGAATATGAGCTGCTTCAACTGCTCAAAGAAAGTCCCCGAGGTAGCGTCCGCCTGATCCTGCACAAGGCCACAGGGCAAAAATTCATCCTGCGGTGCTTTAGCGGAAACGCGGAGGTATATCAGAAACTGCTCAACTACACCTGCAAAAACCTACCGCAAATTTTTGAGGTTGCGCATCAAGATGGGGAAAATATGGTCGTTGAGGAGTTCATCGAAGGTGACACCCTTGGTTTCCTGCTGAGGGACGCGCTCTTTTCTCCCGAAGAAACGCGGGGAATCATCACCCAAATTTGCCACGCACTCTGGGTGTTACACTCCATGGATGCTGTCCACCGCGATATTAAACCCGAAAATATCATTATGCGCGGTGCCGACGCAATCCTAATAGACTTCGATGCCGCTCGATTGTACAAGCCCGAGCGCGAAAACGATACCCAGATTCTGGGTACAACAGGTTTCGCCGCTCCGGAGCAATATGGCCTTTCACAGTCGGATATCCGAGCGGATATTTACTCCATGGGCATTCTCATCAACGTCATGCTCACGGGAGAGCATCCCTCTAAAAAGATGGCGGCCGGAAAGCTGGGCAGGGTGGTGGGTCATTGCACCCGTGTGAGTCCGGAAAAACGATATAAAAATATTCTCCGCTTGATGGAGGCACTTTAGTTTTGGGGGAAAACCAAATTGAATAAAAATTGTCCATATTGTGGAACTCCACTCCATGAGCAGGTCTCCTTTTGCCCTCATTGCGCCAAGAGTCTAAATGACCGGGTGCTCGCGCAATCACCCAAGCCAATTTTTACAAAGGCACTGCGTTTGGGGCTACTTATACTGATCATCGCAGGGATCGCATTTGGGATTTACCTGTACAGCAGACCCTTGGTCGTTGAC
>JAVVSI010000309.1:0-1686 GCA_036654315.1 Evtepia sp.
AAGTGCTTTCACCAATACTACGGCGAAGACATCCTTACTTGCAGCGAGTGGCCCCACATCATCTCGAGGCACCATTTCGATCGCCTCTGCGGCCTGATCGAAAACCGCAACCCCCATTCGACCATCGCCTTCGGAGGCGCCCGCGACACAGAAGCTCTCAAGATCGAACCAACCTGCTTGACCGGCATCACGCTGGAAGACCCCGTGATGAACGAGGAGATATTCGGGCCCCTCTTACCCATCGTTACCTACAAAACACTCGATGAGGCGTTTGCCATCGTACGCCATTTTGAAAAACCGCTGGCCACCTACATCTTTTCAGACGACAAGGCAATCCAGCAACGCGTAATCAACGAACTCGATTTCGGGGGAGCCACCATCAACGATGTCGTTATCCACCTGGCAAACAACCATATGGGGTTCGGCGGCGTGGGCAACTCCGGGATGGGTGCCTACCACGGGAAAGTTGGATTCGACCGCTTCACCCATTATAAGTCGACGCTTAAAAAAGGAACATGGATCGAACTACCGGTTCGCAATCCTCCTTTTGGAAAGAAAATAAAACTACTTAGACTACTTATGCGGTAGAATACAACGTACTTGAATTGAAGCTTTCGAATTCAAGTACGTTCGCGCTTTGCGATCAATCAAGGTTCACTGAAAACGGGGTGATGAATATTTTCAACGTCGCTAATATGGAACCATTCATTAAAGAACAGATTGAGAAACATCCTCCCCTTGATCTCTATCGGCTTGTCGATGTGGATTCTTACATCGTATACGATTACCGAAACGGAGAGCTCGTCGCTCTTCCGGGACATTGCTACGACACCTGGAACAGAGGTCTTCCCTGTCGCAATTGCATCTCTCGCATTTGCATCGCCAAGAATTCGCCTGTTTTCAAATTAGAAACAGTCGAGGGAGAAATATTTTTAGTCAATTCCACCCCTATGCAAGTGGAAGGAAAAACCTTTGCTCTCGAACTTGCGCGAAAAGTAACAGAAGATCTATTGGTTGCCAACGCTTCGCGCCAGGAAAACGTTGCCGTCACCGAATTGATTGGAAAAATAAACGATATGGCAATCCGCGACCTTGCAACGGGGTTATACAATAAAAAATTTGCCGAAGAGCAACTCGCACGCTTGGTCGGCGAATGGACTCCCGCAACCTCACTCATCATTGCCGTCATAGATATAGACAAGTTCAAAACCGTCAACGATACCTATGGTCACATTGCCGGCGACAACGTCATCGCTCGCTTGGCCGACCTGCTTACCGCATGCGCCGAACAAGGCGGCGGTTGGGCAAGTCGTCTTGGCGGAGACGAATTCATGCTGTGTTTCTCCGGCCTGGAAAAACAGCGGGCAGTTGATCTTATTGAAGAGTTTCTCAATCGATTCAAGCATGAAACATTTGGATGGAAGGGCAACAAATTCCATGCCTCTATCAGCATAGGGATTACGCAGTTCCAGTCCGAAACGGGAAATTGGCTTGAGTTTCTCAACAAAGCCGATCAAGCCATGTACTCCTCGAAAGCGAAGTAGCCATAAAGTATTTTGCCTCCGGAACCGATCCGGGGGCAAAATACAAAATAGCAGGCGGCAACACTTGCTCTCAGCTACTTCCCGCGGGGCTGCTGCTGGGTGATGCAGTGGATAGTGCCTCCGCCGTAGACCACTTCACGGG
>JAVVSI010000310.1:0-1663 GCA_036654315.1 Evtepia sp.
GACTATGACTTCTTTCATCCACCTGAAAATCCCTTCATGTCTACTTTCTCCGGCTTTGTCCTCCCCTACCATGATACACCGCTTCCATCGGATACCGTCTGTGCAGATCTCCATTTGCAGATGTTCTCAAAAGCCAAACAATACCTTTATGTCACAACACCATATCTCATCATCGACGAAACCATTACCTCCGCGCTCTGTATTACAGCCAAAGCGGGCGTCGATGTCCGCATTATGACCCCACATATCCCAGATAAGCCCAGCGTTTTCGCTGTCACACAGTCGCATTATGAGGCCTTATTAAAAGCCGGTGTGAAAATCTATGAGTTTGAACCGGGATTTATACACAGTAAAACAGTTGTGGTCGATGATCTCTATGCCTCGGTCGGAAGCTGCAACCTCGATTATCGGAGCTTTTATCTGCAATTTGAAAACGGCGTTTGGATTTGCGGTGATCCGGCGGTGCGCGCCATTCGAGATGATTTTTTGTCCTCTCTCCCACGTTGCCGTCAAATTACACTTGCGGATTGCCTCGATGTCTCCCTGTTTCGTCGTATCTTCACCCCTGTCCTCCGTCTCTTCTCGCCGCTGTTTTAGAACCCACATCGCGCAGACTACGGCACAGAGGAAATTTTACTAAGGATGGTTTTTTCATATGGTTACCCCACTCGATCTCACGCGACGCACCTTTCGTGCCTCACTGGGACTTTTCATCTTTGCCTTTGGTGACTATCTCACCATCTGCGCCGGAATCGGTCTTGCCCCTTGGGAAGTTTTTTGCATGGGACTCTCCTATCATTGGCCGCTCTCCTTCGGTATCACCAATGTTCTCATCAGTCTCACAATTGTCGCCATTGATTTGATGCTCCATGAACGGATCGGACTCGGCACAATACTCGACGCATTCATTGTCGGACTCGGCATTGATCTTTTCAATTGGCTCAATCTTGTTCCGAAAATTACAAATGTCTGGTTCGGACTCGCGATCATGACGCTCGGACTTCTCATCATGAGTTTTGCGCAATACCTCTATATGTCAGCGGGTTTATGCTGTGGCCCACGCGATTCTTTGCTCGTTGCCATCGGAAAACGCTTGCGCAAAGTACCCATCGGCGCAGTGGAAATTCTAATCCTTGTCGCGGTTCTACTCGTCGGCCGGCTCCTCGGTGGTCCCATTGGGATCGGTACCGTCTATGCCACTGTGGGTGCAGGTGTTTCAATGCAATTCGTGTTCCATCTCCTGCATTTTGAACCACGCAGCGTCGTTCATATCGGATTCGGCGGCCTACTATCCCGATTCCAAAAACAAAAGACATAAGACAAAGACGCTACGAAACAGTTGCAAAAAACGAGCCTGAAGCGATACAATGTATCGCAAAAAGGCTCGTTTTTTGATATCATGGAAGTGGTTCGTGTTTAGTGGAAAAAGCGTTCACCGGTTCCGTAGTTTTCATAAATGAAGTCAACGTCTTTATCCCCGCGTCCGGAGAGATTGACAAGAATGGCACCGCTATTTTTTTCACGGGCGTAGCGCATTGCGTAGGCGAGGGCATGGGAGCTTTCGATTGCAGGGATGATGCCCTCGTAACGGCAGAGATAGAAAAAGGCTTCCATGGCCTCTTCATCGGAAATCGCGTCATACTGAACTCGACCACATTCTCTC
>JAVVSI010000311.1:0-1660 GCA_036654315.1 Evtepia sp.
TATTATTGAGTTGTGTTTTATCATAGCCGCCATTTGTCCACTTGAGTGTGCTCAAATCGACCGTATCGGAAATACCGAAATATTGGAATGGGGAAAGCAACTTCTTGTTTATTGCGTCCGGCAAGCGAATTTCCGCTGCAATATGATAATCGAAATACTTCAACACATCCAAACCGTCATGACGTTCCGGCGTCGCAGTCAATGCAAGTAGATATTGTGGTGTGAAGTGATCCAGCAACTCTTGATACCCATTGGCGGCGGCGTGATGAAATTCGTCAATGACAATATAGTCATAATAATCGCTTGGCAATTTCATGCAAAGGTCATTCGAGTTTAGGCTCTGAATGGAGACAAATAAATGGTCGAGACTTTCCGGCTTGTGATTGCCAACAAGCATCTCACCAAAATTCTGATCCCGCAAGATATTGCGAAAGGTAAAGCGACTTTGCTTGAGGATTTCCTCGCGATGAACAACAAAGAGAAACTTCGCATTCGGATTTTCTTTGCGAACCCGTTTGAAATCAAAGGCGGCAATGACCGTTTTTCCCGTACCGGTGGCGGCAACGACTAAGTTTTTATTGCGTTGGTGAATTTCACGCTCGGCACGAATTTTATCGAGAATTTCTTCTTGATACGGGTAAGGCGTCACATCCATAAACGCCATGAAGTTATCTTCAAAACGAGCTCCGCCGCTTTCCGCTTTCAGCGCACGGGCTAATTTTTCGCGACTGGATTCGTCATAACGCGAAAATTCCGATGTATTTTGATAGGTCTCGAAGGTAGCACAAACCTTTTCCCAGAGATACGGAGATTCATATTGACTGATTTTTAGATTCCACTCCAGTCCACTGGTAAGTGCGGGCGCAGAGATATTCGAAGATCCGATATAAGCAGTTCCAAATCCATTGTCACGATGAAAAATGTAGCTCTTGGCATGAAGGCGTGTCCGTTCGGTGTCATAAGAGACAAGCAGTTCCGTATTCGGGAGCTTCTGTAACTCCTCGACGGCTTTGAGATCGGTAGCTCCTAAGTAGCTTGTCGTAATGACGCGAAGCCGTTTACCCTCACTGGTGGCATCTTTTAGCAAAGGAAGAATCAGGCGCAATCCACTCCATTTAACGAAAGAACACAAAACATCAATGCTGTCTGCGGTCTGAATTTCCTTTTTAAGCTCGCTCTCCAGCGTGAGATCGGAAGCTGTGCCCGTGAACAAGGCCGCATTAGATAAGGGCGTGTCGGGGCGCGACAGCGGCTTTTTGGCCCGATCCTGAATCTTCAAGAGGTACATCAAGTCTTCGACGATTTTTTCTGCCTCGACAGGAAATGTCGAATCATTTTTCCCAATCACATCAAGCAGCTGATTGCAGAATTGCGCCTGCTTTTGCTTCTTGTCGTCACCTTTGATCGAAGCGAGAGACGAGGCAATCAACTTTGTTAAATGCAACGCCAATGCGAACGAACTTTCCTCAGAATCAAGTTGATGCTTCTCGACGTCGAAGGATTCCGAAATCCGAGCAAGACGCTCCTCCAGAGCGCGAGTAATCACACTCTCATATACGCCATGTATCAACTTGAATTCCATTTTTACCATACACCCTTTATTGGTTTACAATTCCACGACATCTGGGATAGTTGGCACATCCCCAGAAGTGATTACCGG
>JAVVSI010000312.1:0-1622 GCA_036654315.1 Evtepia sp.
GCTGTACCGGCAAAGACGGCGCACCTCTCATTCTCCGTGTTCCACGCGGCACGGTCATCCGTGATGCGGAAACCAAAGAGATCATACAGGATATGTCCGGAGACGAACCCTACGTTCTCGCACGCGGCGGCAATGGCGGCTGGGGCAACAAACACTTTGCAACCCCCACCCGTCAAGCACCCCAATTCGCAAAAGCAGGTCTACCCGGTCAAGTCCGTGAGATTTTACTGGAATTGAAACTGCTTGCGGATGTAGGACTCGTCGGCTTCCCCAATGTCGGGAAATCAACCCTCCTCTCCGTTGCCAGCAAAGCACGTCCGAAAATCGCAAATTATCATTTTACAACACTATTCCCAAATCTCGGTGTTGTCTATGTAGATGAGGGCGTTTCTTTCGTCATGGCAGACATCCCCGGTATCATCGAAGGTGCTGCCGACGGTGCCGGTTTGGGTCACGATTTTTTACGACATATCGACCGTTGCCGTCTTTTAATTCACGTCGTCGACGTCTCCGGCTCCGAAGGTCGAGATCCGGTTGCCGATTTTGATGCCATTAACGAAGAACTACGTGAATACAGCCCCGAACTCGCCGGTCGTAAAATGATTGTCGCCGCAAACAAAATCGACATTCTCTCCGATTCGACGCTACTCGAAAATCTACGCGCCCATGTGGATGCCCTCGGCTACCGCTTCTTTGAGCTATCTGCTGCTGCACATCAAGGTGTCCGCGAACTGATGAAAGCCGCTGCCGGTGAGCTTGCCAAACTCCCACCTGTCACGGTATACGAACCGGATTATGTGGAACGCCCCCCTGAGGTCGATACAAGTGCCTTGCCAACCATTACACAGGTTGACAATACTTGGCTCGTCGATGGCCCTTGGCTCCAACATCTTATGAGCAATGTCAACTTTTCTAACTACGAATCCCGTAACTGGTTCGACCGTATTCTTCGCTCCTCCGGCCTCTTTGATCGCTTGGAAGAACTCGGCGTACAAGACGGCGATATTGTCAGTATGTATAACCTCGAATTTGAATATAAAAAATAATGCGTAAAAATAACCGTGCGGATCTTGTAAATCCGCACGGTCTGTGTTATACTAGGCAGGTTGACCGCTTCCTTGCTGTCATTGGAGTCGGACTTGCTTCCAACGCAATACCTCCGTCGTCCCACTCCGCTTTAAGACAAATAGCGTCAAAGGCGCATCGACTGCAAGCAGTACAAAGCATAAAACCCAAACTGTAACCGGAATCATTCCAATGATGATTTCTGCCATTGGTTGGATTGCAAAGACCAAAACCAGTGCCAGGATACTCCAAAAAGTCGTGAACAGTAAGCAAATTCGACCGGAAATATTTCCCGGGGATTTAGTGTAATCCCAAAATTTCACGCCGGTTCCGTACTCATAGAAAAAACCGGTCAAATATTCTGCCGCCGTTGCTGTCAAACCACCGATTAGAAAAAGTAAAATCGGATGCGTCAATATGAAATTTGGAAGCCCTAAAATGGCAAGCGCACCAAAACCATAGACCGGACAGAGCGGCAGAAAACAAAAACATTTTCGATCCGGTTTCCTGCTTTGTGTCACGTATGCATAGGAGATTTCAAGCAAAAATCCAAAAAA
>JAVVSI010000313.1:0-1614 GCA_036654315.1 Evtepia sp.
GGAGTATATCCCTACGTCGCGTCAAAAGGGGAATATTGCTATGACTGAAAAAGAGTTAAAAAAATTAAAGCGCGTAGAGTTGCTGGAACTGCTGGTCGAACAGACCGTGGAACTGGATCACCTACGACAGGAGCTGGCGCAGGCCAAGGAGGCACTCGCCAATCGAGAAATTTTATTAGAGGAATCCGGTTCCATGGCGGAAGCCGCACTGAAACTGAATGGAATCTTTCTTGATGCCGATGCGGCAGCCAAGCAATATATAGAAAGTATCAAATCCATGTGGCAAAGACAAGTCGCATCGTCATTGCGAAGCGAGCGCGACGACCCGTCACCTGAATCGGAAGGATCTCCACTGTGAAGCGGTATACAGCCCCCACCTTGGATCAGTTGCAGCTTGAGCTAAAACGCGAACGTCACAAGCGTACCTACAGCAATGCATTTCGCAGTACCATATATGCACTGATTACAGTGGCGGCGGCGGCGGTTCTGGTGGCTACCTTGTTATTGCCTGTGTTGCAGATTTACGGTGAGAGTATGTCACCTACACTACAACATGGAGAGATCGTTCTCTCCGTTCGATCCGCGAAACTGAATCAAGGTGAGATTGTAGCATTTTACTACAATAATAAGATCCTTGTCAAACGCGTCGTCGCAGGTCCCGGTCAATGGGTTGACATTGATCCGGATGGCAATGTGTATGTCGACAATGTACTACTTGAGGAACCGTATTTGATAGAAAAAGCATTTGGTGGATGTAATATTGCCTTACCCTATCAAGTGCCGGATGGCCGTTGGTTTGTCATGGGAGATCATCGTTCCGTTTCTATGGATAGTCGAGATCGGTCTGTGGGCTGTGTCTCAGAGGAACAAATTGTAGGTGCCTTGGTGTATCGGATTTGGCCTCTCAACCAAATAGGCTCACTTGCTTATTAGAATGAGTCAATGAGATCAAAGGGATGTGGTGTGAATGAAAGATGTAAATATATCCAATGCAACTTCGTTTTCTGTTGCAAATCATCGCCATCGCAATTGGAGACGGGTTTTCGTCGGTCTGGCAACGGTTGTGACTTTTGTTACAGTGTATATGCTGATTCTTCCTGCCATCACAATAGAGTACAGTTGTGGTTTAGAAGAACATACACACGGGGATGCCTGTTATGAGAACAAACTGATCTGCGGGCTGGAAGAGGGTTCTGAGCCGGCCGCTGTGGAGCCGGTACTGATCTGTGAGACGGAAGAAAGCGACGCACATACGCATAGTGCCGACTGCTACGATTCCCCTGCCGCAGAACCGGAAGTCGGGCATGTCCACAGTGATGCCTGCTACGAGCGGGTACTGATCTGTACCATACCGGAGCATACCCATGATGACAGCTGTCGCGCTTCGACCGAACCGGAAACCGAACCGAAACCGGACGAAAAGACAGATGGCGATCAGCAAACAGAGACTGACACAAAAACAGAAGCCGACGCAAAAGCAGAGGCCGAAGCAGAAGCCGATGCAAAGGCAGAGGCCGACGCAAAAGCAGAAGCCGACGCAGCAGCCGATGCAGAAACCGTACAGTCCGGATTCCCCGATGTTTTGCCGGAGGGGTATGTTGCGTATACATTTAC
>JAVVSI010000314.1:0-1611 GCA_036654315.1 Evtepia sp.
AACCGACTCCTGCCCCACCGCTGCAATGGAAAATGTGAAGGAAAAGGTGTATGGCCTGCAATTTCACCCAGAGGTCCATCACACTGAACATGGCACTACCATCCTGCGCAACTTCTTATATGGGATCTGCGGAGCAACGGGCGACTGGACCATGAAGGATTATGCTCAGACAGCCATTGACAACATTCGCAAAACAGTAGGTACTGGCAAGGTGCTGCTGGCACTGTCTGGCGGCGTGGATAGCTCCGTCTGCGCGTCACTTATTTCTCGCGCTGTGGGCAGCCAATTGACCTGCATCTTCGTCGATCACGGCCTCATGCGCAAAAATGAGGGCGATGAGATTGAGGAAATCTTCAAGCGCAGTGCAGTAAACTTTATCCGCGTTAATGCACATGACCGCTTTTTGGATAAACTTGCGGGCGTCGCTGACCCCGAGAGTAAGCGGAAAATCATCGGCGAAGAATTCATTCGTGTCTTTGAGGACGAAGGACGCAAGATCGGTTCGGTCGACTGTCTCGCTCAGGGTACAATCTATCCTGATGTGGTCGAATCCGGCATGGGAGAGGCCGCTGTCATCAAAAGCCATCACAACGTAGGCGGCTTGCCTTCTGTCGTCGACTTTAAATCGCTCATAGAACCCCTGCGCATGCTCTTCAAGGATGAAGTGCGTGCACTGGGTTCACAACTCGGTCTTCCAGATTCTCTCGTGTGGCGTCAGCCATTCCCAGGACCGGGACTGGCAATCCGCATCATTGGCGAAATTACACGTGAGAAACTTTCCATTCTGCGCGAAGCCGATGCAATCTTCCGCGCAGAAATCGCCTGCGCTGGTCTGGATCGATCTATCAACCAGTATTTCGCCGTCCTTACCGACATGCGCTCGGTCGGCGTCATGGGCGATGGCCGTACTTATGACTATATATTGGCCTTGCGTGGTGTTACCACTACCGATTTTATGACGGCTGACTGGGCCAGAATTCCCTATGATCTATTGGATCGCATCTCTCGCCGTATCATCAATGAAATTCGCGGGATCAACCGCATTGTCTATGATATTACCTCCAAACCGCCTGCAACGATCGAGTGGGAATAGGTCTTACATCCTTGCAAACCCTGCATCTGTGCGGGTTTGCAAGGACTTTTCTTTTTGTTGGCTACAAATTGGCTACATTTTGCGAATCGGCTACCGTTCCCATTGATAAGGTACAGATAAGGGGGTGCGGCAAAAACTCAACCACGCCGCGCTCTACAATGATATTGATTTGATGCTGACAAGATACAGCGCTGCCGACTTTGCCAGCATCAATTTAGGTCAGTTTTTGGTGGAGATGAACGACCTCATGAACCGCCATCACATCGGCATGCCGGAGGGCGTGTCCATGCTGGGGCGCGGTATGATGACCCTTGAGGGCGTGCTCTCCGACCTGTCTCCCAAAATCAATTTTATGGGAATTATCACCCAGCACATGGCAGAGAAAGAATTTGACATGCAGAAGGAGCTGAAAGAAACCGGCGCGGCAGCCCTTGTCACCCTGCGGAAAAGTCTGGATATTTCCGCTCATTTGGCAGATATTCTCAAAATGACCGTAAAGGGACAAACCAAGATCAATT
>JAVVSI010000315.1:0-1592 GCA_036654315.1 Evtepia sp.
TCCGTTATCTCAATGATCTATATCAAAGGGTTGAGCTAGACGGCTACAAAACAGACTTGGCACAATACGGCAAATTCGAAGATTATATCGGACATATTCCGGTTGAATTTTGTGCAGAAGACCAACATAATGCGCTAATGCAGCGAGACTGGAACAAAGAGGACGCCTCTTTCTGCTATAGTTTTGTGGTGGATACGGTTTACAAATGGCAGAATATGCAAAGAGGTCGGCTATATGAACCGAGCGAAGATTTTCTTGAATTTGTCAAAAGCGTAAACCGTGTTCAGCGCATAGATTCTGTTGACTTAACCGATCTATTTCCTGAACACGGGTGCCTATACATGAGCAATTCCACAGGAATGCTCTTTTATACGGATAGAGATACGGCAAAATTCATCAGAGATCGTATTAGAGTGGGTGAAACACACTCTCTACAAAGTATTACAATTACAGACAAAATCGAAACATATAATCACACTGAAGACATTGTTATTGAGTATATAAATATCCGATTGGCCCTGAATGATTATCCTGCATGGGAAGTTGTCTTGTGGTATAGTGAAAAGAACAATTAGCTACTTTTTTCTAATGTCATCGAGTCTACGCAAAAGGCGCGGAGTCATCCTCAATTTGCCAGAACGCAAATCACGCGTCCACAAGACCAGTACGAAGCCCCTGCTCCCTCAGGTAATTCATCGCCGGCGAACAGCATCGCGCCCAACCAGCATGATGGCACAACTGTTATTAGGAAAGGACAGTTTATCCTCAAAAAAAATCGACGGTCAAGCCGCCTGTTCTTTGGGGAATTCTCCGATGAAGGAGAAATGGATTTCGATCTCCTGTGACTGCTTTTTGTACCTGCGCCCTGGTTCCTTGACCGCTTCGTGAACAACGATTTTCTCAATGAAACTCCGGGCAACCTCGGCGCTCAACTCAGTCAGGTCAGTGTACTTTGCGCACAGCTTGAGAAACTTGTCAATGCCATCAGCTTTCTCTCTCGCTGCCTCCACCTCGGCTCCGAGTTTCGCCGTTTCTTTCTCCAGCGTGGCCTGCTCATTTTCATAACTCGAAAGCATCTTGGCGAAACGATCATCCGACAATCGGCCGCCGACGTGATCCTCGTAAACGCGCGTGATGATCGTATCGAGTTCCGCGATGCGCTTTTCACTTTTCGCGAGCTGCGTGGTCTTGGATTTCAGTGTCCGTTCACATTCCTTGTCCTTTTCGCTACGGATGACCTGAATGAACTTTGCCTTGTCGCGGCGGGCGGATTCCGTGACCCTATGCAATTCCTCAAGCACTAGTCGTTCAATGATTTTTCGGTTGATTGAGTGGCGTGTGCACCGGTGATCAGTGCCGCCGCTCACCGCGTTCGCGTAATTGCGGCATAAATACATGGCATGGTCTTTTTTTACATCGTGCTGTATGCGAAGGTTATCGCCACACGTTCCACAAACCAATAACCCGTTGAGCGCACCCAAGTCACCCATATAGGAAATCTTGCGGCGAATACGTCGAAGTCGTTGCACTGTTTCAAAGACCTCCACTGAAATGAGCGGTTCATGATGATCTGGAAACACGCACCATTCTTC
>JAVVSI010000316.1:0-1580 GCA_036654315.1 Evtepia sp.
GTTTCAAGACAGGAAATACGGCGCATCTGCCCTGTTGCAAGGCGGGGAGTAAGGCCTGAATTTCCGGGACATTGGGGGGCGTGCTGCACTTGAGTGCAGAGTACATCGCGCCGGTATCACCGAGGAGGGAGGCTTGCCCTTCCTCCGTGCTAATAAATTCGAGAAGCTGCATGATGAGATCGAATTTTTTTGATCTTTGGTCACGTCCTGATTCACGCCGATATAGCAAACGGGATACAAACGCACCCAGCTATTTTCGGAATTGGGGGTAAAAAATGGCATCAGTGCGAACTCATCCGTGCAGCCGGTGTAGGCTTGCCCCATACGTGCGACGAGGACGGAGTCCTCGACCATAGCACATTGGCGTGTGAAGAGCATCTGTTCACGATGAGAATAATTCAGGGATAGATCCTGTGGTTTTAAGATACCGTTGTCAATGAGCGTCTGAAAGGTATCCAGTGCAGGTTGAAATTGATCTCCGAAATGGCCGATGCCGTTGTCATAATTGATGATCCACTGTGTATCTTTGGGTTTACTGAATCCATGATCGAAAGAAAAACCGACGAAAGCGGTGTCTAGGACTTCCGGATTTGCAAGCCCGAGCTGTAGCGCGCGGATACCGTATGTTTCGATTTCGTGACAAAGGTCGACAAATTCCTGAAAATTGGTAGGGACAGAAAGTCCCAGCTCTTCAAAGAGTGTTTTGTTATAAACGATGCCCCGAATTTGGGAGGGACCGGGCAAATAGTAAAGTTTGCCGCCCTGTGCAATACCGTCTAATCTGGATGTGACATACTTTCCGGTAAAGGGCAAGGCGGAAAGATCCAAAAGGCGTTTTGACCAGTATTGTTTTCCGACATCCAGTGGCCAAGTCATGACCAGATCGGTGAGATCATCATGTTCGAGGCGTGCTTCATATTCCGCAATTCCCATATTGGAGGTATAATTTCCAATTTGAATAAGGTCAAGATTTGGGAATTTCGTTTCGGCAGCCACTTCAAAGTTATGAATGGAGAAGGCCTGTTTGACCAAAACGGTGACAGGAATTTGATTGGGATTCAGTACGGTTTGCGTCATAATATCGGGTTTTTCTCCACAAGCGGAGAGAAAGGTGCATAGAGAACAGAATAAGAGAATTTTGAAAGTCAGATGACGCATCGTATAAAGACCTCACTTTCTATTGAATTGGTTTTAAGAGTTGTTCAAATTCATAGATCGGCATGGGTTTTGCGAAATAGTAGCCTTGAATATAATCACAGTGGAGACGTTTCAACATTTCAAGCTGTTCTTTTGTTTCGACGCCCTCTGCGACGGTGACCATAGAAAGTGCCTTAGACATTGAGATGACGCTTCCAACGACGGATTCGGTTCGTGCCATATGATCGAGGTTACGGAAGAAACTTTTGTCAAGCTTGATGGTATCGACAGGAATATCCTGAATGAGATTGAGGGAAGAGTAGCCACTGCCGAAGTCGTCCATAGAGCAGCCGAAGCCGGCGAGATGGATTTGGCGAATGAGATTGGATAGTTCGGTGACGTTTTCGAAAACGGTATTTTCGGTTACTTCGAGTTCAAGGAGG
>JAVVSI010000317.1:0-1569 GCA_036654315.1 Evtepia sp.
GTCAACGCGTAGATCTTCAATGCGGGGAAAATACATATAGCAACACCTCGTGAAAATGCTACTATTTTGTAGGATTCCCGAGAAGATTTGCCACTATACGGATGTAATGCATTGAATTAACAGGTTATCCCGGTGGCCATGTCATATCACGACCGGCAAGGACATGAAAATGCAGATGAAATACACTCTGCCCGGCAGACGCGCCGCAGTTAGAGACAAGGCGGAAATCGGTGATACCAAGCTGTTTGGTCAACGTACCAATGACCTCGAAGATATGTGCGACGAGGGAGGAATTTTCGCTTGTAATCGCACCGCAGGAGGGAATATGCTTTTTGGGAATGACAAGAAAATGCGTGGGAGCTTGCGGGTCGATATCATAAAAAGCAAAGACGAGATCATCCTCATACAGTTTCCGCGCGGGAATTTGACCACTTGCAATCTTGCAAAACAGACAATCGGACATGATAGAACAACTCCTTATTATGATAGTTTTGCCGAGACGAAGTCATCGACACTGGCCAGCGCATCGTCCATTTTGAGCAAATCGGTACCGCCACCCATGGCACTATCGGGTTTGCCGCCGCCTTTGCCGCCACAGATTGCGGTGACATGGCGGACAAGATCGCCGGCTTTGATGCCCTTGGCAATCGCGCCTTTGCCACAGACGGCGAGGAAAGAAAGTTTTTCGTCCTTGGTCGTGGCGAGAACGGCTACGACATTTGGCTCTTTGTCCCGCATAAAATCGCCAATCTGACGCAGTTCGGCCGGTTCAAGACCGGGACGGCTGGCGGTGATAATTTTGAGTCCGGAAATTTCTTTGGCAGCAGTCAGGAAACTTGCGACTTCGCCCAAACTTTCCTTTGTTTTATACTGACTCAGTTTACGACGCAGTTCCTTCATTTCGGTCATCTCATCGCGTAGACGATCCAGAAGTTCATTCGGCTGCACTTTAAAGAGCGTGGCAACTTGATGGAAACGGCGTTCGGTTTTGAGAAGTTGTTCCAGTGCATTCATACCGGTGATGGCTTCCATACGGCGGACACCGGAGGCAACGGAAAACTCCGCTATAATATGAAATGCGCCGACCTGTGCGCTATTTGTCAGATGGGTACCGCCGCAGAGTTCCATGGAGTATCCACCCATGTCCACCACGCGAACCACATCCCCATATTTTTCACCAAAGAGTGCGGTTGCGCCTTTTTGTTTGGCATCCGCAATCGGCATTTCTTCGGTTTGAATTTTATAATCATGTAAAATGGCCTGATTGACCCGCCGTTCAATCTCCGTCAGTTCTTCTGCCGTGACACCGGAGAAGTGGGTAAAATCAAAACGAAGGTGATCCGGTTCGACAAGTGAACCGGCTTGGTGTACATGATCGCCCAACACCTCTGTCAGTGCGGATTGGAGCAGGTGGGTTGCGGAATGGGCACGGGCAATGGCACGACGACGCTCCACGTTGTAGGTGGCGGTGAGGGTGTCACCGATTTTGAGTTCGCCGCTCACGACTTTACCGTAGTGCATATATTTGCCACCCTTGTTCTTTTGCACGTTGTGGACTTCAAAGGAAAC
>JAVVSI010000318.1:0-746 GCA_036654315.1 Evtepia sp.
CACCAAAAATTGCTTTTCAAAAATTATCCTTACGTCCAGAAAATGAAAATATAAAAGTACTAACAGCTTTACTTTGGATTTTTAAAATAACAGATACAGAAAGGAGAAATACAGAGTGCAAAAATGGTTGTGGTCATTTTTGGCATGAACTTGAATAATAAAATTTGATTTTGGGTTCCGTTCCAGACGGCCTTACAGCAATCCAGGAATGATCTGTAAAAAACAGTTTGATTACGTTGGACGGAGACAATTTTGCCACGCCTTTTTGATAGTCGATTACATTTTCTAAACCCGCAAAATACAGAGTTGGATTCTCTCTGACCTTTTCCATCAACTTCAGGATTTCTATCTCTCCCTCGGCCCCCTTCAACGTAATGGTCTCCAGCGCATCCATATAAAAGCCATACTGTTGGTAGAGAGACTCAATGCAGTCAATCAGCGTTTTTCCCCGCCGTTTTGCGCAAGCTGCCATTTCACAGATGAGCAGCGAAGCTACGACCGCGTCTTTATCCCGGGCATGGGTTCCCACCAGAAATCCAAAACTTTCCTCATATCCCACAAAAAAGCTGTTGCTATGCTCGGACTGAAATCGATTGATCTGCTCGCCGATATACTTGAAACCTGTCAACGTTTCGACAACCTGCAGCCCATGGCTTTTAGCAATTTCAGCACCCAAATCATTGGTGACGATCGTTTTTATAACAGTCGCATCTTTTGGCGGGTGTGGGTTCCGTTCCAGAAGGAAC
>JAVVSI010000318.1:756-1542 GCA_036654315.1 Evtepia sp.
GAACGCAATTAAGAGTGCTCCAACTTGATTTCCCGTAAGCAGCTGATACGCGCCGTGGTGCAAAACCGCAACTCCCACCCGATCACAATCCGGGTCCGTGCCCAAGACAAGATCGTCTCCGTAGCTACCGGCTTGCGCAATCCCTATTGAAAGTGCCTCACGATCTTCCGGATTCGGCGTTTTGACCGTAGAAAAATCTCCGTCTTCGTTCGCCTGCTCCTCCACAATCGACACGCTGGAAAAACCAGCTTCCCTCAATGCCATAGTAACAGGAACGCGACCTGTCCCATGAAGGGGGGTATACCGCACTTTCAGATCAGCTTTCGCCAGCGAATCCTTCAAAACGGACTGTGTCATGACGGCCCTGACAAATGACTGAAGGACGGACTCGTCCAGCTCCTGTAGCAAACCTTTGCTCTTCTGTGAAAGAAGATGCAAATCCTGATAGAGATCAATCTTCTGAATTTCTGCATAAATACCGTTGGCGGCCCGATCTGTTACCTGACAGCCAGTTTCATCATAAACCTTGTACCCATTATACTCCTTAGGATTGTGGCTTGCTGTAATGACAATTCCTGCGCAGCAATGCAATGCCGCAACGGCATAAGAGAGCACCGGCGTAGGAGTAATTCTGGAAAAAATGCAGACTTTGAACCCTTTCGCGCGGAATGTAGCGGCAGCTGCGTCCGCAAATTCCCGGGAATGATTTCTTGAATCATACGCAATCGCCACTCCGCGATGGCAAGCATCCTCCTGATTCTTCAGGAGATAATTCGCAAGTCCGGT
>JAVVSI010000319.1:0-1527 GCA_036654315.1 Evtepia sp.
CCATCCGCGGACTGTCTTGGGTTTTTCATAATTTCAGTCTTTTTGGGCTTGGGTTTCCACCACCTCGCATTTTCATTTCTGCGATTCCCATGGCGATTGCCTGTTACCTCATCGCATTCGGTGATATCGTCAGCGGTACCGTCATGGTAAAAGAAGCCGCAAGCTATCGCCATGATGAAAAAATAGATCTCAATACCAACCGAACAAATGTATGCTGTGGTATTCGAAACTTGATTGAATGTCTCTTTGCTCCCACTTGTACCATGTCGGGTCCACTGTGGAGTGCTATGACAATTACGGTCACTGAGCGTTATAAGAGTGGGAAAGAGAATATGGACTCTCTTTTCGGTGGTGCCTGCACATTCAATGTCACAAAGGTTCTCTGCTGTCTTATTGTTCCGTTTATGGCATTCGTGAAACCCATTCTTCCGCTTTCCATGGAAATGACCTGGATGATTCAAGCATTTGGTTGTTTCTACGTTGGCCTGAATATGTGCCGCACAAATGTGGAACGGGGTATTGCCGGATTGACAGGCGGTGCCATTGCAGTCTGTCCCAATCCCTCTATCGGTCTACTGATTGGGGTTGTTCTCTGTCTCGTCATGGAGTTTTTGGGGACAACACAGGCAGATCGTGCCGCTCAAATTGCCTCGGGTCTTGCCTCCACAGCACAGTCTAATTTCACGGATCTGGAAGAGTAAGGGATCACTCCGACGTATTCAGTTTTTGCAAATTGTACGGTGTTGTCTGATAGACATAATAATTGAGCCAGTTGCTATAGAGTAGCTGCCCCACAGAACGCCAGCGTACAATGGGTGCCAAATTGGGATCGTCCTGTACAAAATAGTGTTTTGGTACCCCTATGGTCAGGCCTTTTTCCGTGTCACGTTGATACTCCAAACCTAATGTTTCCGGATCATATTCGGGATGTCCCATGAGGAAGAAGCGGCGATTGTCCTTGCTTTTCACTGCGAATACGCCGGCTTCGTCGGAATCGGATAAGAGCTCCAGTTCCGACACCTTTGCAATATCCTCTGCATGTACTTCAGTATAGCGGGAATGCGGTGTCTGGAATACATCGTCAAAGCCGCGAAAGAATGGTGAAGATGGTTTTAATACGCGATGTTTGAACACACCAAATAATTTTTTGGGAAGCGAATATTTGGGGACTCCGTAGTGATAAAAAAGTCCTGCCTGCGCGCCCCAACAAATATGCAGTGTCGAATGAACGTGCGTACTGGACCAATCCATAATCTCACAAAGCTCGTCCCAATAATCTACCGAACCGAATTCGAGATTTTCGACCGGTGCGCCGGTGATAATCATACCATCATAGCTTTTGTCTTTGATTTCGGAAAAAGAGGTGTAAAAAGCAGTTAAGTGACTACTATCCGTGTTTTGCGGCACATAACTTGCGGTTTGCAAGAGTTGTACTTGAATTTGAAGCGGTGTATTCGAAAGTTTTCTGAGCAATTGCGTTTCTGTTACGATTTTCGTCGGCATTAAATTCAGGATGAGTAAATTGAG
>JAVVSI010000320.1:0-1523 GCA_036654315.1 Evtepia sp.
GATTACTTGTAAGTCCTTTGGATAGGCATTGAGAACTTCACAGCCGTTTTCTGTCACCAGTACGAGATCTTCAATTCTGACACCAAACTCACCCGGTAAATAAATACCGGGCTCAATGGAAAATACCATGCCTGCTTCTAAGACAATATCGGAATGACTCCCCACATCAGGCGGTTCATGGCACTCAAGACCACAGCCATGTCCCAATCTATGCGTGAAATAATTCCCATAACCACCCTTTTTGATGATCTCGCGGGCGGTTTTATCAAGCTCCGACAGAAGAACACCGGGCATGATTTTTGATTCCGCAACTTCATTTGCTTTGCGTACCAAATTGTAGACCTCTTTTTGCTTTTCCGATACGCTTTTATAAAAGACCGTACGCGTCATATCACACCAATAATGCGAAATCGGCGTAAAAATATCGAATGTAACACTATCGCCCGCTTTTAACAAAGTGCTGTCCGCATTGTGATGAGGGTCAGCACCGTTCGCGCCGAAGCAAACAAGCTGAGGTCCTTCACAATCTGCACCATGTTCCAAATAAAGACGATTGATCATAGAGGCAAGCTCGTTTTCACGTACACCGTCATGCAAGGCAGATACAGCCGCTTTCATTACCAGATCATTGATCTGAGAACTCTTACGCATTGCAATTCGTTCCGCTTCGTCTTTACTGCGCCGCGCAAGGTCTATCGGTGCGGATCCTTGGACCGAAATCACATCGGGACGCGCTTGTAAAAGAGAAATCAGAAATCCGGCAGGCAGGACTTTGTCTATGCCCAATTTCCCGGAATGCACGCAAGTTGCCAGATCACGCGTGGCAAGTTCGCCGTCTTTATGTGTCACAATAGGAAGCGCTTCGCTACCGGAAAGACCAAAAATTTCATTGCCAAATAGGACAGCACGTCCGTTGGATTCCAGATAGAGGGCGAGAAGCCGCTCGTGTGGTTCTACCCAAAGACCCGTGAGATAATAGATAGATGCCGGCGCGGATACAACAATTTGAGAGAGATTTTTCTCTTTCATAAATTTTGTGACGCGCTCAATTCGTTTGTTCACCTGCGGCCTCACTTTATCATCATGCAGACAAGGCGGCAGGGGGTATCTGTACGATTTTCACACCAATGGTGTTCGCCAAGCGGAATCAATGTGGCATCCCCCGCTTTACACGTTGTTTTCATCTCACCGCTTTCCGTATACACTTCGCCTTCTACAAAGAAAGAGTATTCGTCGGCATCGTGGAATCCTGTGCCTTCTAGGGGAACGCGTTGATGGGGGAGTAGGGTGATGTAATTGAATGTTACATCGTTTGCGGGTTTGGTAGCGTGGAAAATGTGTTGCATTTCATAGAGGGGAAGTCCGTCCACCGGAATCTGGGTTAAAGTAGTTTTTGTCATGTTTCGTTCCTTTCACTGCGTTGCAAGTTTAATAATTAAAGTCTTTAGTAAATTTTTCTTCAGAAAAGTTTCAGGATCCAAGGGCGGCGCCCTTGGTCGCTCACCGCAGTGAGCGAAATCCTG
>JAVVSI010000321.1:0-1517 GCA_036654315.1 Evtepia sp.
CGATTCTCCACTGACATCTCTTTGATTCGTATTTTTCTTCTTAGCGATCTTATCAATTTCATCAATGAAAATGATGCCGCGTTCTGCCTTTTCTACATCATTATCTGCTGCTGCTAATAATTTTGAAACTACACTTTCAATATCATCTCCAATATAACCGGCTTCGGTCAAGGATGTGGCATCAGTGACCGCCAGTGGCACATCCAAAAGTTTTGCAAGTGTTCGCACCAAATAAGTCTTTCCGCATCCCGTAGGCCCTATCATCAGCATATTTGATTTTTCAATTTCAATATCATCCAAACTATTGGTCGCTACTCTTTTGTAATGGTTATATACTGCAACAGACATGGCTTTTTTTGCATATTCCTGTCCGATAATATAATCATCTAACTGCGCTTTGATCTTATGTGGCGCCGGTATCTCTTTGATATCAAAAACCGGTATACTGTCTTTATTTTCTTTCTTCTTTTTCACGCGCTGCTTTTGGGGCACTGCATTTTCAATATCTGCCATATTAAACATCTGTACTCCGGGCATGTTCATCAACTGATTGAGATCGAACTGTCCATTGTTACTCATATTATTCATGGTATCAAAACTTTTTTGCATACAATCGGAACAAACACTAATGTGGTTCGGTAACTCAACCATCTTTCCCGCAACACTTTCCGGGCGATGGCAGAGAAAACAAACCTTTTCATATTCATCTTCCTTTGACTCCACCTCTGCAGGCGTAATCTCTTTGGTTTCTTTGTTCTCTTCTATATCGGTATCTTGCATATCCTTATTATCTTGTTCTGACATGATTTTGTTTCCTTTCTTTCTTACGTATGCAACTATTATAGAACAGTTGCGTCCGCCAAACAAGTTAAATAAGTATAAATTCCTCCGCATACTTGGATGCTACCGCTCCATCTGCCACCGCAGTTACAATTTGACGAAGAGGCTTTTTTCTCATATCCCCAATTGCAAATACACCGGGGATATTGGTTTGTGTGGTCTCATCTGCTATCACATAGCCACCCTCATCCAGGGTAATCTGATCTTTAACCAAATCCGTATTGGGGAGATTTCCAATGGCTACAAAGATACCGTCACAAGGGATCACGGTTACCTCTTCCGTTTTTTTATTCCTTACCCGAACTCCGGTTACATTCGTTTCTTGTAAAATATCTGTCACTACGCTGTTCCACACAAATTCAATATTTGGTGTGTCTTTTAGCGCATTCATATATACTTTCGAAGCACGAAGTTCTTCCCGACGATGCACCAAAACAACTCTCTTGCAAATTTTTGCAAGAAACAAAGCATCTGCAACCGCCGTATTTCCTCCACCTGCAATCACTACAGATTTTCCACGATAGAACATCCCGTCACAAGTTGCACAGTAAGACACTCCTCGTCCCCGAAGGTCCCGTTCTCCAGGCACTCCCAATTCTCTGGGCGAAGCTCCGGTTGCCAAGATGACTGTTTTTCCATAGAAGACTCCATCCTCCGTTTCCACAACTTTAGGGCTG
>JAVVSI010000322.1:0-1513 GCA_036654315.1 Evtepia sp.
CAAGAGCCTCCTCACGCTGCGAGACGACATCACTGCTCGCTTCCTGCTCTACACCGACCACATCAACAGGACCCGCCGCTTGTGCTACGATATCTGTCATTTTTTTCGATACCTCGGGATTCTCGCAAATTAAATTCGCGGGGTGGCATAGCTCATGCTTTTCCGTATGCCACAAAAAATCCATGATCAGCAAGTCGTTTTTGCCGTCGCATAGGCGCGTTCCACGTCCGACCATCTGACTATATAGGCTGCGCACTTTCGTTGGGCGTAGGACAATCACGCAATCCACAGAGGGGCAGTCCCAACCTTCTGTCAAAAGCATGGAGTTACATAAGACGTTATAGCGTCCATCGTTGAACGCGCTCAATATCTCCGCACGATCCGCACTTTTTCCGTTTACTTCTGCGGCACGAAACCCATGCTCATTTAGAATGTCCGTGAACTTTTGTGACGTTTTTATCAAAGGTAAAAAAACAACTGTTTTCCGCGCCTTGCAATGCAATACCATCTGTTCCGCAATTTGATCCAGATAAGGATCCAAGGCCGTTCCGATCTCTCCCACTTTGAAATCTCCGCCCTGCATCCCAACACCGGATAAATCCAACTTCAAAGGAACGGTCAAGGCTTTCATAGGCACAAGATACCCCTCGTTGATTGCTTTCGGCAAGGTATATTCAAATGCCTTCGTTTGAAATATCTCGCCCAGATTCTTCATGTCTCCACGGTCGGGGGTGGCAGTCACGCCAAGCACTTTGGCATCTTTGAAATGATCCAAGACGCGCCGATATCCCTCGGATAAACAATGGTGCGCTTCATCAATTACAATATATTGAAAAAAATCAGGCCTGAATTTTTCAAGACGTTTTTCCCGCATCAGACTCTGAACCGATCCAACTACAATCCGATAAAAACTATCTAAGCACGTTTCATCCGCTTTTTCCGTGGCACATCGTAAGCCGGTAGCTTGCAGGAGTTTATCCGCCGCCTGATCCAATAACTCACCACGGTGAGCGAGTATCAATACCCGCTCACCGTTCTTTACACACGTTTCCGTGATCTTTGCAAACACAACCGTCTTTCCGCATCCGGTCGGCAAAACCATAAGCGTTCGATTGACGCCTGATTCCCATGCATCAAAAACCGCTTGTTTCGCCGCCTCTTGGTAGGGTCGTAGTTCCACCCTCAAAACCTCCCCGGCTCAAATGTTTTCGGTGCTGTCACCATCGTTGCGGGACTCACTGCATTGGGTGCCGGATCTAAAAAACATTCAACCTCGTTGATGCTCCGATCCTCGCCGTCTTTCGTCTTGTAATGCCGTACTTTTAACTTCGCACGCCCGAATGAACCGGGAACCCCCGCCCAATTCGGAACAATTCGTTCGCCATGTTTCCGCTGCCCGATTGCCGTGAAAAATTGCGTCAGACGCCACTCCATCGTTGTATACAGAAAAAGTTTATGCTCTACCGTGCAGGTACCCTTGTCTCCTCCGTCAAACGTCAGAAACACAACTGCC
>JAVVSI010000323.1:0-1510 GCA_036654315.1 Evtepia sp.
TACAATCAACGCTGTGGTGTTAACGGTGGCGTATATGCGAGCAAACAATATACCGATCCGAGGGATTGTGTTCAACCGATTTCATCCGGGAGATGTGTTGCATGAGGATAATGTGAAAATGTGTGAGGCGATGACCGGGCTGAAGGTGGTAGCCTGTGTCAAAGAGGGGGATGAGGAACTGGACATCTCCTTGGATTGTCTGGAGTCCCTTTATCTGAAATAAGGAGTGTGACTCGTATGCTTTGGTATCCATACGAACAAATGAAAACAATGAAAGCCCCCTATCAAATTGTAGATGCAGAGGGGGTGTACCTCTACACGGCGGATCAAAAACTGATTGATTCCGTTTCTTCCTGGTGGAGTGTGATTCATGGTTATAAGCATCCCGAACTCAACGAAGCCCTGATATCGCAAGTGAAAAAATTCTCTCATGTTATGTTGGGCGGTCTGAGCCATGAACCGGCAGAAAAGCTCTCTGAAACATTACAGAGCTGGTTGCCGGGCGATCTTGATTATTGTTTTTTCTCTGATTCGGGAAGTGTTGCTGTGGAAGTGAGTCTCAAGATGGCACTGCAATATTTTATGAATCGGGGCGAGACAGACAGAACGGGCGTCATGGCATTGGAACATGCCTACCACGGCGATACATTCAAGACGATGGAAGTGGGAGATGATGAAGAGTATCACTTTGTTCTCCAAGCGTATGGTGAAAGTAAGACTGTGATTCACGTTCCGACACGCATTCCGGAATTGGAAACAGCGTTTGCAGAACACCATGCGCATCTCAACAGTTTCATTGTGGAGCCTTTGTTGCAAGGTGCGGGTGGTATGTTGATGTACGACATTTCTTTTTTGAAACGTGCAAGGGAGTTGTGCGATGAATATGGCGTACTGCTGATATTTGACGAAGTGGCAACAGGCTTCGGTCGTACCGGGCATCGGTTTGTGGCGGATTTGGTCGAGCCGGATATACTGGTATTGGGGAAAGCCTTGACAGGGGGCTATATCGGCCATGCTGTTACGGTAGCGAATCACAAGGTCTACGATGGCTTTTACAGCGACGACCCAACGAAAGCCCTGATGCATGGCCCTACGTTCATGGGCAATGCACTGGCTTGTAGTGTCGCACTCAAGTCGATTGCGCTCTTCGAGCGGGAAGATTATATGTCAAAAATCCATAGAATTGAAGCGATTACGAAACGCGAACTATTGGGATTTTGTGATTCACGCATCCGAGAGATTCGGATCATGGGTGGCTGTGTCTGTATTGAGGTGTATGATCCGGCGGTACTGAACGGCTATCAGCAATTTGCATATCAGCGCGGCGTATTCAGTCGGCCGTTTTTAAATTATCTCTACGCTATGGTTCCCTATATCATCACGGAAACGGAACTGGTTCAAGTTTTAGATACCATGAAAGCATGGTTTCATAGGTGAAAAAAGCAGCGCGAATTTTTGTAAAATTCGCGCTGCTTTCTGATTATGTGAGGTCAAAAAGTCCAATTTTGTG
>JAVVSI010000324.1:0-1479 GCA_036654315.1 Evtepia sp.
TCCCCCTCCTTTCAAGTTGTATATTCAAGTTCCATTGACATGGTACGGGCGGTTGCATTGTGACTAATTCCCTTGACAAAAAACGTCCCAAGCAAACTACCGGCTGAAACTTCAATCTGATCTCCTTTGCGTACCATTGGTACATCCGGGGCAGTGAGTGTCATGAGTCTCTCCGGTTTTCCCTTATCGTCTAAGATTTTTTGTGCATCTTGATTTGCTTTTTCCAAGGTATCGTTTCCGTCATGGTAGACATATCTCTGTAGTGTTCCAAATTGCGTTTTGCCCAGCCCGGTTGCTTCTATATTGCGTCTACCGTCTTTGTTTTCTTTGCCCAAGACGGAAACCTTGGTGACAAGTCCACTGAGTGTGAGACGTTCGCTTGTGCTGATCGCGCTCGTCCGTGCTGCGAACGAATAAACGGTTTTGTTTGCGCCTTTTTTACGAATGACAAGTGTATTTTTGTCATAGAGTGCAACGGGGGCGATGGGTAATTTGCGTTCGGCTTCTTTGAGGATATCCAAGATGTGATCCGCAATCGGGGATGGATCGCATTTGATCTTTGCGTGGGTGATGCTGTCGTACTCATAGCGCAGAGGGATTCCATTCTTGGAACAGATATCCGAGATCAGATCTTTTGTACTTTTTCCTGCCGGGTAATAGGCATAGAAATCGCTGTTTTGCGCATAGATGAAAGGGTCGTAACAGGTCAGTTCAATGTTTTGGCTCTGCGTATCGCTGTTGTAGTTCCATTCCCAAACCAAGCCATGAAAAACCTCTTCCCCATTTCCGAAAATAAGGATATTGGTGCAGAGTGGGAGGAGGGCGTGCAGATATCCAAACTCTGTTTTCACTTGCGCAAGGTTTAGCGTGGCACGTCCTGCAATTTCATCTGCTTGCTCCTGCCATGCGAGTTGAATCAGCGCATTTGTGATATTCAATACCTGTCCGGATGGAAGTAAGGCCTTTACCGTGTACGTATTTTGCGTTACAAACATAATTTCTCCCTATGGGATCGTGAGTACCTGCCCGGCATAAATAGTATACTTTGACACTTTGACTTTGGCGTTTTTTGCATCAATGATTCCTTTGTTCATGTCATAAAGGGCAGGATAGTTTGAGGCACTTCCCATGTATTTTTGTGCAATCATCCACAGTGATTCCCCTGATTTGACCGTATGTTTTTTACCGGATGCTGTTGGGGTTGCGGGGGACACGCCCGGTGTTGTGTTTGCGTTGGGGGATACGACGCGCACGACGATATCTTTTGCGACGACAAATGAAATAGAATAAGAATAGTCTCCACTGCCCCCGGACTGTTCGCTTGTATAATGCTCCAAATAGACATCGTGATCAATGGTTGTCTCCGTGATTGTGAGGTGCAGTTTGTGATGAAAAAACCGCCAGCGGCTGAATGTCTCCTGTATTGTTTTGGGTGCAGTCCATTCCGTGACGTAGGCGGCATTTTTTCGTGATACTCCG
>JAVVSI010000325.1:0-1443 GCA_036654315.1 Evtepia sp.
CATTGTGGAGAGTTCCATATGATACGAAAAACCGAAGAGAGAATAGACATCGTCAATCAGCTTGGCAACGCCTTTGATCTCGTCTTTGATCTGATCGTTGGTCATGAAGATATGTGCATCGTCCTGTGTGAAACAACGAACACGCATCAGACCGTGCAACGCGCCGGACAGCTCGTGCCGGTGAACCAAGCCAAGCTCCCCACAACGCAAGGGCAAATCACGATAAGAGTGTGGTTGTGACTTATAAATGAGCATACCGCCCGGGCAGTTCATGGGTTTGAGTGCAAAATCCACGTCATCAATGACAGTCGTGTACATATTGTCTTTGTAATGATCCCAGTGACCGGAACGATGCCACAGCTCTTGATTTAACATAATTGGAGTGGAGACTTCCACATAGCCGGCTTTCGTATGAATTTCACGCCAGTAGTCAATGAGTTTGTTTTTAATGACCATGCCCTTGGGGAGAAAGAAGGGGAAGCCGGGGCCTTCGTCTAAAAACAAAAACAATCCCAATTCTTTGCCAAGTTTGCGGTGATCTCGTTTTTTCGCTTCTTCCATGCGTGTGATATAGGCGTCGAGTTCTTCTTTTTTGAGGAAGCAAGTGCCATAAATGCGTTGGAGCATTTTTTTATCGGAGTCACCGCGCCAGTAGGCACCGGTACAGGAGGTCAATTTGATCGCATTGCCTTTCATCCGTCCGGTAGATTCCAGGTGAGGACCCGCACAGAGATCTGTAAATTCACCTTGACGGTAGAATGAGATCACGGCATCCTCCGGAAGATCTTGAATCAATTCCACCTTATAAGGTTCTTCTTTTTGTTCCATGAATGCAATGGCTTCTTCACGGGGCAGTTCGAAGCGTTCCAACTTGATTTTTTCTTTGCATATTTTCCGCATTTCGGTTTCGAGTTGCGTTAAAATTTCCGGTGTGATTGCAAAGGGTGCGTCGAAATCGTAATAAAAGCCGTTCTCAATGGCGGGGCCTATGGCGAGTTTGATTTCCGGATAGAGACGTTTCACTGCCTGTGCTAAAACGTGTGAACATGTGTGTCGGTAGGTATCTTTGTATTCCTGATTTTCAAAGGTAAAATTAGGTTCCATCATAAAACTCCATTCTGTTGTTGATCGTGTCGATCGAAAAGAGGGGTATAAAAAAACAGACTCCACCTCCTGAATTCAGTTCAGGGGTGAGGTCTGATCCCACGGTTCCACCCTGCTTGCAGTCGAAAGACTGCCGCTTTGTTACGCGGTAACGGGCGCACCCGACCCAGCCTACATCATTCGGTGGGCAGCTCCGAGGTGGTAATTTGCAAAAGGCGATTCACGCGTAAAATTTCAGCCGAGATTTACGCTCTCTGTTCGATGCAAGTGCAAACTTCCTCATCATAGCTCAATTTCCCGATATGATATCACCTTTTCAATCGCAAGTCAAGATACAGA
>JAVVSI010000326.1:0-1436 GCA_036654315.1 Evtepia sp.
AAGGACATTATCAAAACTTTCGGTGCGTTGTCTACGTATGATGATGGTTAACCTGCGTATATGGAGCGGCTTCGCCGTTCCTTTCGAGAAGGAAAGCCGCTGATACCGGCGCTTTTGCCCTATGTAGATCAAGCACCGAAGGAGCAATATACAATCACTTTCAGAGATGGAGAAGATCAATGTTTCGGGGAACCCAAGCGTTTCGCGTCCTGCGTACTTGATCCATTGTTTATGTCCTTGGGATTGGATAATCTCTTTGCCGGTATCAAGCACGAGTCAAAGCTGGAGTATGACCTGCAGGGGATTATTCGCCTGCTGTGCTATGGGCGAATTTTGGATCCTGCGTCGAAGGTCGCGACCATGCGACAGAACGACAGTTATTACCAACCGCTGGTCAAGAGCAGTAACGAAGACAACGTCTATGATTCGTTGGATGTGATCTATGCGAACCGACAACAGATCATTCGGCGGATGAATACTTGTATTTCACGCGGGATTGGGCGGAATACAGGCACGGTATTCTACGATGTGACGAACTTCTTTTTTGAAATCCAGGAGCCGGACAAGGATGAATTGGACGAAGAAGGAAACACCCTAACCAAAGATCTGCGAAAAATGGGTGTGAGCATGGAGAATCGCAAGCAACCTATCGTACAGCTGGTCTGTTTCTGGATGACAACGGAATTCCGATTTCGTTGGAGATGTTTCCGGGAAATACTTTGGATCACCTGACGTTGCGCAGCGCTATGAGCAACACGGTGGATACGCTGGGACTGGGTCGCTTTATACTCGTAGCGGACCGCGGGATGCATAGCGGCACAAACATGTGCCATGTTCTGAATCAGCGCAACGGTTACATCGTTTCCAAGAGCTTGAAGAAGAGCGCGAGGGCAGAGCGCGATTGGGTGTTGAGCCCTGATGGCTATATCCAGACGAACCCCGATTTCAAGTACAAATCCCGCACAGTTAACAAAACAGTGACGGATGAAAACGGAGATAAGCGGATTATTGAGGAGAAAGCAGTTGTCTATTGGAGCCGTGCCTTCTATGAGTGGGAACGGCACGAAAATCAATCTTTCCTTGCCTTTATAGAGAAGCTAAAAGCAAATCCAAACGGCTTCCGCGTTTCCACTGTACAAAGCAACCGCCTGCGAAAATACATGAAAAAAGAATTGATCCACGCGGAAACCGGCGAAATCTTAGACTCGCAAAAGCTGCTTTCAATGATTGATGATGAGAAGCTGCGCGAGTTCAATGAACTGATGGGGTATTACCAAATCGTGACCTCGGAATTAGAGCTGCCCGATCTTGAGATCATCGACAAATACCACGGCCTCACCCGCATCGAGGATCAGTTTTGTGAGATGAAGGGCACTTTGGAGACTCGCCCCATCTTTCTCAGTACGCCGGAGCATATCCATGCACACCTGATGATT
>JAVVSI010000327.1:0-1380 GCA_036654315.1 Evtepia sp.
GGGGGCATAAGCGCTAAACACAATTGATATAGAGACAAGATTTGAGGTGAGCGGCAATATTTTGACGTTGTCGGGTGCGCTCAGAAAGGTCTCTTACCACATCAGGCCAGCGTCGAATACAGGATTGCAATGTTGCATCTTCCGGGAGGATTGCTTTGCGTAAAAGTTGAAATAGCAGTACCGTTTCCCTCCACACGCTTCTATTTCGAAACCGACTCATTTCCGTAGGGAAAAAAATCATCAGCGGCGTGTATCATAATCTCAATGAGCATTGCAATAAAAATTTTCCCGCACAAGTATGCTTTCGCGCACTCGTCATCATATTTGGGTAGATGCCCCACCCCTAAAATTGATTTTAATCGCTTGAAAAACAACTCGATTTGCCAACGTAACTGATAAATATCCATAATGAATTTGCTGTTGTATTGATCATCTCGAAGCGTCGTGAAAATTAAAATATATCCAGATAATTCAAGTGTCTTGTCTGATGTATTCCGTTGTTTTTTGCTAGATTCCATCAACAACTCTTTCCGTGCTTTTTCTGCCGCCTGAGGCGTCTTTTTCATTGCACAAATTCGCGCCGGAACCAATCGGTCACCGTTGCGAAAGCAAATATTCCAATCGCCGATTTCCCCGTATTTTAAATTTCTTAACTTTTTCATCAGCAGAAAAGGGGTTCCATTTTCTCGTGAATAAGTCGGCAGGTAATGCGGAGAGAAGCGGCAAAGGACTTGTCCTCCATGCTCTAACACATGAACGATCCCAGGAGCTTTGGCATAAGCGCGATCCCCGAAAAAAAGATCACCGGGAGAAACATTGAAGTTCAAAAAGCTCTCTCCGGTCTTGCGGGTGGTCACGCAAACCTCTTCGGGGGATAACGAAAACAGGTTCATTGCATAATGAAAATTCCACAGAGAACCTGTTGCGCCCGGCTCTTTTACTGTACTTGCATCAACGACAATGGGGCGAAAATGGAGATTCGGAATCGGACGATGTGTGGAAAAATGTTTCTCTTGCAAGGCGCGAATGCACCACAAAAACCAAGGGCCGCTTTTTCGTAAACGAGCGAGTATTCCGACATCTGAAATATCCGCAAGACCTCCTAATTTAGCTTGAGCCGAAGTACTTCGCAAAGACAAACCATCCGCCAAATGCATCATGAGAACACGCAGTAAATCAGATTCCTTTTGCTCTCCGGAAAATTTTCGCCCAAATTTCATCAATTTAAATTCGCGAACTTTATTTTGCCAACCTTCTGGCAGTAACGATAATACAAATTCCCAATCGGTAAAATATTCATTTTCCATATGCATACCTCACGTTAACTTTGTATAATATAGCATATGGATGCAATTTTTCAATTGTGTTTAGCGCTTATGG
>JAVVSI010000328.1:0-1347 GCA_036654315.1 Evtepia sp.
TACAGAGTTTACCGTGCTGTGCGTCGTCTTGACTGGACTTGTATTGCGTTCCATATGATCCTCAAGTGCGACCATATTCTCAATTTGACTGACATAAAAGCCACTCTTTTCGACGGAAGTGAGATATCCTTCTTCTACCAGTTGGTAATAGGCCGTCTGTATGGTATTCTGGCTGATATTCAAATGGATTGCCAATTTTCGTTTTGAGGGTAATTTCTCACCGGGTAAAATACGTTGCGCTTGAATTTCGGTTTTGATCCATTCGTATAACTGACGATAGAGTGGGATATGGGACTCCGGTTTCAGGGTGAATGTGAGTGTGTCCATGTTAAAATCCTTTCTCGACAAGCAATGCGGCGTACTGCGAACTGATACCATTAAATTTATTGTTTTTGATACTTTTAATGCAATCAGCTTGGTGGTAGGATGATATCACATTCCGTCGCTTGTGACAAGATAAAGGAGAATATATCATGGGAAATACTCGTTATGAATTGAATCAGAACTTAGCACAGAGACTTAAGGGTGGCGTTATCATGGATGTCACCACGCCGGAACAGGCAAAAATTGCAGAAGCTGCCGGTGCTTGCGCCGTTATGGCCTTGGAACGGATTCCGGCGGATATTCGCACGATAGGCGGTGTATCGCGCATGAGTGATCCGAAGATGATCAAAAGTATCCAAAAGGCTGTTTCCATTCCTGTCATGGCAAAGGTGAGAATCGGGCATTTTGCAGAAGCACAAATACTGGAAGCCATAGAAATTGATTACATCGACGAGAGTGAAGTGCTTTCTCCCGCCGATGATACATTCCATATTGATAAAACAAAATTTGCGGTTCCTTTCGTCTGTGGTGCGAAAGATTTGGGTGAGGCATTGCGCAGAATCAGTGAGGGTGCGTCTATGATTCGAACAAAAGGAGAAGCCGGTACAGGCGATGTTGTCCAAGCGGTTCGCCATATGAGACGCATTCAGCAACAAATCCACAACTTACAGGGTATGCGAGCAGATGAATTGTTCCGGGCGGCAAAAGAGTTGATGGTGCCTTATGATCTCGTGAAATTTGTCCATGAACACGGAACGCTTCCTGTTGTGAATTTCGCGGCCGGTGGTGTTGCAACCCCTGCCGATGCTGCCTTGTTGATGCAACTGGGTGCAGAGGGCGTATTTGTTGGATCGGGCATTTTCAAATCGGGGGATCCTGCCAAACGCGCACGCGCAATTGTGAAAACCGTGGCTAACTTCAAGGATGCCAAGATACTGGCGGCCTTATCGGAGGACTTGGGTGAAGCAATGGTCGGAATCAACGAGCAAGAAATTGAAGTTCTGATGTCACAAAGGGGCATAT
>JAVVSI010000329.1:0-1338 GCA_036654315.1 Evtepia sp.
CTTTTCATACAAATCTCGGTTGAGAACAATTTGATCCAACGGCATCGTATAGCCGTCAAAAGCCGTGGCATGGGCATATTTTGTGTTCTCATTCTCTTCAACGTGGGCAAGTGTCTCTCCATTTTGTTCCGTAACCCATAGCGGATTACCCACCAGCGGGTAGGTGAGTTCTAAAAATTCCTGCAGTTTGACACGCTTGGATAAAAGTTGGTGGAGTTGGCTTTCCCACTGATTGAAGCGCCAGAATATCGCTGCGACATGAGCAAACAGCTCCACTTGCGAGGAAACGGTATTATCCATCGAAAGAACGGCGCAACCTTGACTCGCATAGGATTCCGGCGGCTCACCGCTCACAATCAGCCCCACATGTTTTCCCAGCCACAAATTGCGAGGCAAATCAGCAGCTGCAGCCACATACAGGCGGTTTGCCTCAAACGGTTCACTCGCATGATATAAAATGGGGAAATCGTATAACGCCGCTGATCCATTTTCTGTTTTCAACGCGGAGATGCTGCAAATTGATTGTAGCTGCTCATATATAATGTCCAAACTCAACTGCAAATCCAACACCTCCTCGCAAAATACAAACCAGAAGATATTATCATGTATCTGACACCACTATATCGTATCCTTCACAAAAGTCAATCGGTTTTCGTCGATTCCTACAATTAGGATGAACGAAAGATAACCATTTTGTGCAAGATGTCGCAGACTCCGCAAAGTGAATGATTTCGGGTGAAGAACTTCCTAATTGTCGCAGAATTGAGTATGGGGGTGGGAACTGATACGATATGTAGAGAAGAAAACTCGTTTCTTTGCAAGGGGTTTTCGTCAATATCAGAAAGGAGCAATACTATGAAAGCAGTGGTAATGGGTCTCTCCCGGCAGACAAGCATCAGAGAAGTGGATGACGCAAAAGTCGACAACGAACATGTACTCATCCATGTCAAGAAAACAGCCATCTGCGGCAGCGACAAGCACACATGGGCAGACGGATCTTGCCCCAACGCAATCATCGGGCACGAATATTCCGGTGAGGTGTTGGATCCCGGCCCCAGAACAGACCTCAAGGTTGGGGACCATGTGACCTCTATCACGCAAAATCCCTGCATGCAGTGCGCCTCCTGCAAGGAAGGGCACACCTCTTTTTGCGATGCGAATGCCTTTTTCCCAGGCGGCGGTCAGATTCCCGGCACTTTTGCAGAAAAGTTTGCAGCTCGTGCGGATTTGGTCTACAAGATGGACGGTTCCCTTTCCTTTGAAGCAGGAGCACTCACGGAACCTGTATCGGTTTGCTACCACGCGCTCAACAAAAGCGGGCTCAAGCCCGGCGGTAAG
>JAVVSI010000330.1:0-1268 GCA_036654315.1 Evtepia sp.
CAGATGGCTATCGTTTGCGGTGCATAACACTGAAGCTGAATCCTATACTCCACACGAACCAATATTTTCCTCGGATTCAATACGCGAACCTCTACTTTTTGAATATAACCCTCCGCCACCATCTCGCTTCTCGATGTCAATGTAGCCGATTCCACACTGCAGGTGAACGGCAAAGGAATCTCAAGCGTACGAAGCTTTGGATCATCTTCCGGTCGATACAAAACCGTAACCTGCAATTTCCCCGTACATTCTGCGCGCCCATCCTCCGCCTGCTTCCTCCGAATATAGATACTGCCCTCACTGTCCAGAATCTCGGCAATGTCAGGGCAGGCATCGGGTACAATCATCTCGCATGTCTCTTCCCGTTCCAGAAGATGTGACGTGTTTTCCAAACAGTTTACATAATCCTGTTGTAGTTCTAATTCCATATACGTTCTCTCCCTCTTGTTTCGAGTGTGGCGTTTGGAGATCTTGGAAAACTGCTCCAAACTCTGAACTGATAGAATACTATGTCCAATATCCTTCCATTATTCCTCACACCAACGTCCACACTCCTATCCCTACAAACGAAATAGTTTTTTTAAAAAACCTGCAAACAATTTGGGAGAACGAACGACTACTATTTTCATAAAAAAACCTCCCTTCTTCTTTTAGTATACGCCAAAGAAGAGGGAGATGTGATTTTATCATTTACGCTTCTCGTATGTCACAGCGTGGTATCAGTCGTCCTGCCATGCCTTATGTTCTTTTGCCTGTTCATAAAGTTTGACATAACTTTCATGTCGGCTTTTTGCGATTTTTCCCTCCGCTACCGCGTCCAATACCGCACATCCTTTTCCCCGGCAATGGGGACAACCAATAAAACGGCATTGGTCTAAATATGGCGCGAATTCGCGGAACGTCTTTTCGATTGCTTCCTTCTCCCGCAATTCCGGAATCTCAAACGCTGCAAACCCAGGTGTGTCAGCAATTAACCCCCCGCCCGGCAGACGCCATAACTCAATATGTCGTGTCGTATGTTTACCGCGTCCGAGCTTCGCACTCACTTCACCCACCGGAATCTGAACTGTGGGATCAAGTGCATTGAGTATACTGGACTTCCCTACACCCGAATTGCCGGTCAATCCGGAAATTTTACCCGCAAGCAAGCGGCGCAGTGTCTCAATGCCCTCACCCGTTTTTGCACTGACCTTCAGTGTATGAAAACCCGCTCTGTCATAGACCCGAAACAAGTCCTCTGCAGGAACCAGATCCCATTTATTGATACA
>JAVVSI010000331.1:0-1265 GCA_036654315.1 Evtepia sp.
AAAGATTAGTCAGCGGTATTCTTTCTGTCAACACCTCTACGCCACCCGATGCGAGTCCGCGTCTCAAGGAGCTTTCGGGTGACACGCCTTGTTCGTTCAACTCGTACATCCGTTGTCCCGCCGCCTGTCCGCCCATCAATGCCAAACCGGCCGGCGCATTCAGCAAGGATACGCCAAGTGCAGGTACGTTTTGCGCCAAACCTAAGCCGGTTTCTGCCAAAAGACGCCCCGCAGGTTTCATCCCATCCAAGGCCTTTTCACGGTACAATCTACTTTCCCGCAACTTCCGCTGTCCATAGCTGTTTGGATCTACACGCGTTTTTATCGTGTGCCGCTCTATCTCTGATTGGAGTGCATTCAAATCCTCGCGCAAGGCAGCGGGATTCTCCTGCTTCATGGGGAATCTTGTGTTTAGATCTTCGGTCATGCGCTTCGCCGCGAAATTCTGATCCCGCAGACGCGCCGTCATCAGTTCACGGTTCTTGCCAACCACTGCGTCCTCCAAACGATGCATCGTCTCTTTCTCGTGATCCGGCATGGTCATGTTCTGCCAACGGTTTTGGTACACCGCTTTTCCTGTTTCATACGCCGACGGAAGTGACCCCTGCAATCCGGTTCCCACCGATCGCATCCCCAATTCAAACCGACCCGGTACCCGAACAGGTTCAGGACGCGCCTCATAATTTTGCCGGATCCGCGCATCACGCTCATCACGCTCCGGATCCCTTATCACCGGTGCGATATACTCACTCCCTCCATATGCATGTGATCCAACCCGCGCATCTGTCGTTTTCCGTGACTGCGCCGCACGCTTCTTTAAATATTCACTTGCCATCCCTTTTCCATCTCCCTATTTCTTTTTTTCGTAACTGTATTCACCTGTCTGAGGATTGCGGTACTCAACTACCTTACCTGCATTGACATACCTCTCTATCTCATCCCAAGACAGGCGACCCATGCCGCCGACATGATACCAATCATCGTCCGGGACAGCACGACGATCACCACTTTGCCCGCCCTCTTCCGCTTTTCTTGTACTGCTACTAACTTTCGTCTTTTTGCGCTTCCGTCCACCCGATCGCCCACCTGATCGTCCACCCGACCCACCACCACTACCGATGGTCAGCTTTTTTTTTTCGTTCTCATACGCCGCTTTCAATAACGCAATCTCTCCATCACTGTACCCCAACGCCTTATATCCGGAAAAATTACCGGACGCCCCGAGGATTTGAGCCTTTTGGAGTGCCTGGTTGTACTCTTTTTCG
>JAVVSI010000332.1:0-1264 GCA_036654315.1 Evtepia sp.
AGTATAACAAAAAAGTCAGGTTAAATCAAGTACGGAAAAGCATTTGTTTTAACCTACAAGAAAAGCATTTGTTTTAACCTGACTTTCGCGTCAAGTTTGGTGAATAAAGATGCGATGCATACCTGCGTAAAATGGTCATACTCTTTAGACCACCATGATAAGCTAAAAAGAAAAGGTTGACAAGTTCCATCTCTGGAATTTGTCAACCGCGATGGCGTTCCCGGCGGGATTCGAACCCACGGCCTTCCGCTTAGGAGTTCGACACTCTCAATATCCCATGTTACCGCGCCGTGTCACGCAATGCTCGGAAGTGCCGTAATATCAAGGAATTTGAACGTTTTGAGTGCCCTCGGATTTCCTGAGAATCCCCTTCGTAATACCGCGTAAATTGCGCCGTATTAGCAAGACTATTAGCAAATGGGGGTGGCGAACACAGTTGGTTCACTTTAGACAATCGAACGGGCAGCCTCCAAACGAGCCATTTGCACATGTTGCGGATGGCTCTTTTTTATAGAGAGGTGAAGAAATTTTGTCTGCAAGTGAAATCGCTTCCACGCCGCTCAAGGTCGGCGGCAAGACCAATTGCAAAGGGCGACTGCGGCTTTTTCGAAAAATGCGCGGGATGACGCAGAAGGATTTGAGAATCGCCGTTGGGTTCTCCGAGAAAACCGCGATCATTCGTATCGTGCAATACGAGGCCGGGACGCGGAATCCTAAGCCCTCTATGTGCGCTTTGCTGGCGCGTGCGTTGAACGTATCGCCAGCCGCTTTAGCCGTCCCGAAAACTCGACGTGTAGAGGATGTAATGCATACGCTGTTCGCGTGGGAGGACGAATCCGGATTTCACTTTGATAAATCCGGCGATGTGTTTTGTTTCCGATTGGTTGATAAGAAGGACGCGCTCTGCGCGGCACTGGATCATTGGCATCGTCAGGCGACGCTACTTGAGCGCGGTGAAATCACCAAAGCGCAGTACGACCAGTGGCGCTACGCCTATACAGAATCGGCGGGAGGTGAAACCTCCTGACCGCAAACATCATCGCCATCGCCAACCAGAAGGGTGGCGTTGGCAAAACGACGACCTGCGCCAATCTCGGCATCGGACTGGCGCGCGAAGGGAAAAAGGTGCTGTTGGTAGACAGCGACCCGCAAGGCTCGTTGTCCATCAGCTTGGGCAATCCGCAGCCCGACAGTCTGCCGGTGACGCTTTCCACGATCATGGAGAAGATTGTGACCGACGAGCCATTTGATCCGTGCTTGGGCA
>JAVVSI010000333.1:0-1263 GCA_036654315.1 Evtepia sp.
TTATATCATTCATTAATGAAAATTTAATTGTTGATTTATGAATTAATTGTTAACAATAAATCTCAATAATAAAATTGATAATCCGACGTTATTATGATATGATTACATCAGGTGGTGAATCAATCAATGGAAACGCCGGGTCAGAGACTACGGGAATTACGCGAAAAAACAGGAATTTCACAAAAAGAAATGTCGATACGGGCAGGAGTTTCTCAATCGGCAATCGCGCGATATGAGAACAACCAAACAGAGGCCACATATGAAATGCTTGTGTGGTTTGCCGATTATTACGATGTTTCTTTAGATTTTATCCTTTGCAGGACGGACAACCCGCAAGGAGTATTGTATGCCTGTAAGACTGTGGAAAAAAAAGAAATGGAACAATTTGTCGAAGCGTGCTTTGATCCATCCTCACCCATTGGAAAACGAATCAAAGAGCAATTAGTAGAATTGTGGTCGGAACGTTCCGAAAAATAGGCAGGAGTGTTTTCTATGAAAAAAGCAGTCATTTATGCAAGATATTCCACAAGCCGACAACGCGAGGAATCTATTGAAGGTCAAATTCGAGAATGCAGGAAATATGCAGACAAGAATGACATTCTGATCGTTGACACTTATATTGACCGTGCCAAGTCCGCAAAAACAGATCAGCGTCCTCAGTTCCAGAGCATGATAAAGGACAGCAATAAAAAGCAGTTTGATTGCGTAATTGTGTGGAAATTAGATCGCTTTGCGCGTAACCGCTACGATGCCGCAAAGTACAAGATGCGCCTAAAGCGCAACGGCGTTGTTCTTCTTTCGGCAAAGGAACCGATTTCAGATAGTCCGGAAGGGATCATACTGGAATCCATGTTGGAGGGAATGGCGGAATACTACTCTGCCGATTTATCTGTAAAAATCAAGCGCGGCATGACGGAAAGTGCTTTGAAATGCAAATTCAATGGTGGCGGTATCTGTATCGGCTACAAAGTGAACACTGATCGTCTTTTTGAAATTGATCCAAAGGTCGCGCCAATCGTGCGCGAGGTATTCACGCGCTACCATGATGGCGAGGCTATCGTTGATATTTGCGCCGATTTGAATAAACGTGGTTTAAAGAATAATCAGGGGAAACCTTTTAAAAAGAATGCTTTGAGCTGGATGCTGTCCAACGAACGTTATATGGGTATCTATTCTCATGGTGGGGTCAAGATCGAAGATGGTATTCCCGCAATCGTGCCGAAAGAGTTGTTTCAAGCCGTACAGGATCGTATGGGGCGCAAT
>JAVVSI010000334.1:0-1242 GCA_036654315.1 Evtepia sp.
GCGCAATACCGCTCCAGTCTATCGCCAGTTGATAGCCAAAGTCATCAACAATGTTGCCGCGCAGTCCCTTATGATAATCATCCGTCGTAAAGAACTTTGCAATCATTTGTTCCTGAATCTCGGTAGGATTTTCGGTCTTGTAGTAGGCTGCCAGATCAGCCGGTGCTGTTTGCACCCGAACAATCGCTTGTGTTTTTTTGGTCTTGGCATCAAAGATCGTAAAGTTGGCATCAAATTCCGTGTCTTGCGCCCAGTCCGAATCGATGCCGTCCGGCATGCTCAAGCCAAAGGCCTGCTTACTGCCCGAGTTGGCACGCGGTTCATACATCATGGTAAAAACGGCATCCTCAATGGGGGTGAACATAAACTGCTTGTTATCCTGTACCGGTTTTTGGGTAAAATCTCCATTTCCAGCCGAGGACGTACCACATCCCGACAGCAACATAGCGACAACCAGCAACGCCGCAAGAGGCTTTCTCATGGTTTCAGTCTCCAATCGTGATTTTCAACTTCTGGGAACGGTGAGTCCTCTCGGAGAGACTCATTTCTTTTCATTATACGACATTCTACCCCCGTAGGACAACATTATTTTTTGCAGCTTATGTGAAGAATTCAAGAACACATCTTTTCTCACAAAAAAGTCTCATCTCCGCGCATAGAATTCTTGAGTCGCTCAAAAAAGCTTTTTCGTTTATCATAGTTTTTCTCGCCTAGCGTCGCCTCAAAGTCGCGCAGTGCTTGCTTCTGCTTATTGCTCAACGCCTGCGGCACCTCAACCCCCACGCGCACGAACTGGTCGCCTTTGCCACGTCCATTGATGTAAGATATGCCGCGTCCCTTGAGACGAAACACCGTGCCGGCTTGTGTCCCCTCTGGAATGGTATATTTCACCTTGCCCTCCAGCGTGGGAACCGTAATTTCAGCCCCAAGCGTCGCCTGCATAAATGTGAGCGGAATATCACACCAGACGTCGAATCCATCTCGCTCAAAGACCGGATCTGGCCTCACTGAAACAGTCACATTCGCGTCGCCTGCCGGGCCACCGTTCATCCCGGAATCGCCCTGCGAGCGCATCGTAAATGTCTGTCCGTCGTCGATTCCTGCCGGCACTGTGACGGTCAACTTCCGCTGGCGGCGCACGCGTCCCTGCCCGTTGCATGTGCCGCAAGGGGATTTAATGATTTTTCCCTTGCCTCCGCAATTGGAGCAGGTCCGTGTCGTCTGCATCATGCCCAGAATTGA
>JAVVSI010000335.1:0-1232 GCA_036654315.1 Evtepia sp.
AGAGCCTCTTTGATCCCAAAATTATCATGTAATACCTTCGCCAAAGGAGCAAGACAGTTCGTGGTACAGGATGCGTTGGAGACGAAGTGCATACTTGGGTTGTATGTCTCCTGATTCACGCCCATTACAAACATGGGCGTATTGTCCTTTGCCGGTGCAGTCAACACCACTTTCCGCGCCCCTGCATCAAGATGCCCCTGCATCTTTTCAGCGGTCAGAAATTTCCCCGTTGACTCCATCACAATGTTTACATCCGCTTCTCTCCAAGGAATCTCGTTCGGATTTTCTGCGTGGAATACTCTGATTTTTCGGTCATTCACTATAAGGTTGTTTTCATCATATCTGATTTTTCCCCTGAAATTTCCGTGTACCGAATCATACTGCAACAGATACGCCATATAGTCCGGTGTCTGACTATGAGAATTGATCGCGCTAAACCGGACGTCCTCCCGATCTGCCGCCAGACGCAGGGCAAGTCTCCCAATCCGCCCAAATCCGTTGATCCCGATTTTTGGGAACATACGCAACATCCCTTTCCGTTTTTTTGTCCCTCTATCATATCATTTTTTCGATTCTCTTGTCAACCGTCTGTGCTTATAGTATAATGATAAAAAACGAAGAGAGGAATGGAACATGGAACGATTACTCTTTATTTATAACCCCCGCGCCGGGCGTGACAAAATCCGACCCGCCTTATCTGATATCATCAATAAATTGACCGAAAACGGCTTCCTCGTTACCACGTATCCAACCCAAGCACCCAAGGATGCCGGCGATGCAATTACAAAATGGGGCGCGGCCTTTGATCGCATTGTGGTCGCCGGGGGAGACGGCACCTTGAACGAAGCCGTCAACGGACTCCTCCGTTTATCCGATCGCCCTACCATTGGCTATCTCCCCGTCGGAACCACAAACGATTTTTCCAGAAATCTTGACTTGCCCACAGGTTTGCTCAATCTGGCAGAAGTCGCTACCAACGGAATCCCCAGACCTTGCGATGTCGGCCGCCTCAATGGTCGCCTCTTTTTATATGTCGCCGCTTTTGGCGCATTCACAGAAGTCTCCTACGATACCCCTCAAGCTTCTAAAAATTTGCTCGGTTATACCGCTTATTTGTTCGAAAGCGTAAAATATTGGGGGTCCCTGAAACCATATCATGTGCGTATCCAATATGATCATGAACAAACACTCGAGGGCGATTATCTCTACGTCATGGTCAGTAATTCTACCTC
>JAVVSI010000336.1:0-1215 GCA_036654315.1 Evtepia sp.
GCCACAACCCGGATACACATGATCCATTTGGCGGTCGTGAAGTAAGCCTGTCTGAATTTTCCGCTCCCCTCTCAAATCCGCTCCTCAGCGGACTCACCCTCTCCGGTGGAGAACCCTTCCTCCAAGCCGCAGAATGCGCCAAGCTCGCCGCACTTGCCCACGAAAAGCACTTGAATGTCTGGGTCTACTCCGGCTACACCTACGAATTTCTCTCATCTCAACATAAGCCGGATTGGGATCAACTACTTGCCGAAACCGATGTCCTTGTGGACGGTGCTTTTATAGATGCACAAAAATCCTACGATTTGGAATTTCGCGGAAGCGCGAATCAGCGTTTGATTGATATTCCGGCCAGTCAAACCAGTGGCAAGCTCGTCCTTTGGAGCAGACCCAACCCGCTCGCCAAATTCACTGTCCCGGAATCTTGAGAGGAGATCACCATCATGACAATCAAAAAGTTTGAATCTGTATTTCAAAACCGCCGCGTCGGTATACAGGATGCAGTTGGAGAATACGCCATTCTACTCCCCTTGGTTCAGCATGAAGGCGAACTCTCTCTCATCTTTGAGGAGCGTGCCGATACGCTCTCCGGTCACCATAGTGAAGTCTGTTTTCCCGGCGGACGATTGGAAGCATCCGAGTCACCTTTAGAGGCGGCACTACGGGAGACCTTTGAAGAAATTGGACTTTCCAATTTGCGTATCATTGCACCCCTCGACGTCATTCAAGATATCAGTGACCGTGTCATTTATCCTTTTTTGGCAGAAGCCGATCCGGCAGAACTCGCCCACTTAGTGATCAACTCCGACGAAGTAAAAGAAGTGTTTTACGTCCCCATTTCTGCCCTTTTGGATCAAACCCCCTACCTCTACACCTGCCCGGTCACCGCCGAATCCAATGATTTCCCCTACGAACGCATCGGACTTTCGGACTACGCCTTTCGTACAGGAACAATGACCGTTCCCATTTACAAATATCAGGGACATATTATCTGGGGCATGACCGGTCGTACCGTGCGCCGCTTACTACAGGTATTACAAAGCAGATGACTAAAATAGAATTTTTGGGAAACTACACATTGCGTCAGTCAGATCAATGTTTCAAGCTCGGTCAGGACAGTGTCTGTCTGTCCGCGTTTGCTACAGTCAAATCCGGCTGGCGCGTTTGTGACCTCGGCTGCGGCATTGGCACCCTGCTGCTGCTTTTGGCACAACG
>JAVVSI010000337.1:0-1204 GCA_036654315.1 Evtepia sp.
ATCAATCAACTGGCACGCACCATACAAAAGCGAATACAGGATATAACACCCAATACTCCGGTATTGGATTTCGCCGGAATTCAAGCAGATTTCAGCTTGAAAACCAATCTGTTCCCATTGCCTATCCCGGCACAGGATTATCAGATTTGCCAAAAACTTGCGCCTAAAAATACCCTGCACCCAGGTGACCGCGTTCTGGTTGCGTGGGTTGGAAACGATGCCGTTGTGATTGATATTTTGTGCCCCGCTACCGTCGCAATGTAAAGACAGATTGGAGATGATTTTTTGAGTCAATTGTATCCTGTCTTTGAGGTTCCAAGTTTTGTTCGTGATGATGTCGAACAAAAAGCGGACTATAGACCGTCGGCTTTTTTTGATTTCAATACGGGCGATTTCGAGGTCGACAGTAATGGCAGAATCCGCGAAGCAACCGAAACCGAAGCATGGGAACAATGGTGTCTGAAAGCCGTGTATACACAACGCGACGCATTCTTGAGTTACCCAAACGACTATGGCATAGAAACAGACAAAGCATTTCAAGAACCCACGCATTTACAACAACAAGCTTTTTTTCAACGAACCATTACGAATGCCATTTTAGCAGATCCATATCATCGGACCATGTATGTCAAAAACTTCACCTTTCACCGAACAGAGGACGGCGTAGTCATTCGGTTTGAGATTGTGGCGTGGGATGGTAGGGTTTCCGCTTTGAATGCCACGCTCTAGTTGGGAGAGGATCATTTGTGGAATTTGAAATTCCTCCATTTTTAAAAGGAAATAGCAGAGAAGAGATCCATGCACGTATGTTGGCCATCTTACCGGAACGACTGGACAAATCAGCGGGACAGTTCCCCTACGAATTTACAATGCCCACCGCTACGGAACTTGCCGAATTGCTTGAGTTCATATTCCCGGAAGCAATCAAAGCCATTTTTCCCATGTGGGCAGAGGGCTCGATACTTGATTATCACGCTCAGACAAGAGGAATCACAAGAAAACCTGCCGCCTTTGCAAACGGATTGATAGAAATCTCCGGGGTTCGCGGTACCGAGATTCCAAAGGGATTCCAATTTACAACGGCGGCCACTTATAACAAACCCGGAATCCCATTTGAGACCGTGGCAGACACTACAGTGACGACCGATCCCATTTTAGCCGAAGTCCGCGCATTGACCGCCGGACTTGAGGGGAATGTCGCGGC
>JAVVSI010000338.1:0-1179 GCA_036654315.1 Evtepia sp.
GGGGTCAAGGCTTGTGGCGCGAGTAGCATGGGTGTCCCGACACCGACGAACTCACGTATTTTCCGTGTAGCGAACGAGTCCCGCAAACCGGCATTGAGTAGGGCATGTGCAGCGACACTGTCCCGTTCGCGGAGAAAACCGAGGAGGAGATGTTCACTCCCGACATAATCATGCCCAAGCATAGCCGCTTCATATTGCGCAAAGCGGAAAGCTGCCCTGGCACAAGCTGTAAACCGAACTTTAATTGGAATCGCCCTCCTCCGACTTGCGTGGGGTTTCGCCTACGGTATGGATGGCAGATGACCTTGTCTCGTGGATTTCTGTGAGGGGTGCGCCCTCCAATTCGGGCGTGAGACTTCCAAAAGCTTCAATAAAAGTATTTTTCTTCATGTTTTTCTGCCTTTCTATGAAAGAATTGAACCGAAATAATCTTTTATACAAATCAGCCTTGCATTTTGAAAAAGTTGTGGTAGAATAAGAGTTACCTAATTTTTATGGAGGTGTTTCCGTTGGCTTATACCATTACTGACGCTTGCGTCAGCTGCGGCGCATGTGCTGAAACATGCCCTATGGAGTTGATCACTCAGGGTGATACTCAGTACGTGATTGATGAGGCGTCATGCATCGACTGTGGTGCTTGCATTGATTCTTGCCCCACCGAAGCTATTGTACCCGCGTAATCGAAAAATAAAACAAAGGCGTCACCGTTTTGTGTGACGCCTTTGTTTTATTTTGTGACGAGGGTTTTACTTGAGATTTATCATGGAGCGTGGTATAATCTTTGGGATGCACATAGAATAAAGTGAGATCAAAAGCGAATGGGAGAGCGTTATGAAAATTGTAGTATTAGCAGGTGGATTGAGTTCAGAGAGAACCGTCTCTTTCTCCACCGGTGCAATGGTGTGCCGCGCCCTACGGGAACGTGGTCATAGTGTTGCGTTTATAGATATGTACCTTGGCCTAGAGGGATATCCCGATGATGTGGGTGATCTTTTCGCGGCTGAAATTCCGGCAGGTGTCCTGTCCGTGGGGCGCACGGCTCCGGACTTGCAAGCTGTCCGTGAATCAAGAAAAGAGAAAAGCAAAAGTATGTTTGGACCCGGCGTTTTGCCGCTTTGCCAGACAGCCGATATGGTTTTCCTAGCCCTGCACGGTGCCTGTGGGGAAGATGGCAGAGTA
>JAVVSI010000339.1:0-1143 GCA_036654315.1 Evtepia sp.
TCTTCTTTAAGCTCTCCATAAACCTCACTATGCTTCCCAAGCACCTCTCCGAAGGAAGCCTCTTTTCCGATAGCTTCCTTTACAACTTGTTCATCTTCAACGAACAAACCCGATATCTTTCCATAACAGCAATCCCAATAAAATTCATATAGTTTTTTCATTCCCTCAATCCCTCCATAAAAATTCTTCTATTTCCTTCTCCTTCCCACGGCTCCGGTAGTTCACGCCAAGCAAGAACGCCGTATGCACCAACCAAACATGATTTATCCTCACTAAATACCTCACCATTCCAAAATACAATCGTTGTTTCTTTATGGGGATCATTTCGACCATGCTGCTGTGTTGCAAAATAACTCTTTGCCCGTTCTCCGTCTTTTAACTTTGGTGGCAAATCCCCATCCGCTACGATGTGCCAGGTTGAGGCTGTAATTTCCATGAGTGGGCACCAGTCTTTTCTCCCTGCAGATAGCTGTAATCTTGTACAAGGAGATATTTCTCTACCTGTATCACTATCTGCATCACAATAAATATCACCAAAAATATCCTCATTTACAAATCTGCAATCCCCGCAACTTTTTGGTATTTCCATATTAATCTGTACGGGCATTTTTAACCTCTTTGCTTTTTTCTAAAACCCTAATCGCGGCAATATCACCAAACTCCCAATCTTTGGGGTGACGCGCATAGAGTGCGCGAGTCAGATTGGTCACCGCAAAACAAGCATTTTCCATTTCACATTCTTCACAATAATGATTGCAATCCACACAAGATTCTTTTATTTCTTCAAGATTCATTTTTATCCCCTCCGTTCTCCAAAACTACAAAAGTCTCTTGGACTCACCATATCGCCCTCAAGGTCGCACATTCCGAGATCGCACTCAGCCCCTTCAAATTGGATACACTCCCCACATCGCACAATATCCGGTGTACGGGTGTTCCAGCTCTCAATAGCTGCTTGCCTTGTCTCAAATTCGCCAGCCATTGCACCACATTCTTTACACTCAATCCAAAAACCGTCTGGCTCGTCATAATCCACCTCAGCCAGCGTATCCCTATCAAAATAGACTTGTGCATTATTGCCCTCTACCGCTTCCCCGCCACAAAACGGACATGGTTTTAGTTTTTTATTCATTTCAACCTCCG
>JAVVSI010000340.1:0-1112 GCA_036654315.1 Evtepia sp.
ATGAACAATATCAAAATATTTTGCTTGAAATTGCAAATATGTATCTTTCTTATATTGACATACGAAGAAAAGCGTATCATCTGCCAAAACTCGAAATTTTACACATGCGCAATACAGAATTATTGAATCTTTTTTATGATAGACGCGCAGGATTTTTGAGCAAGCGTAATTTGACAAAAAATGAGTCCAAATTGGACAGCATCGCGGATTACATCAGTATGCCTGCCATGCCATACTACTTGTGGGGCATTACAAACATCATTGAGATCAACAGTACAGATGAAACAGACGCGATTCGAAAGTGTATGAAAAACCACAAAAATGTAATAAACTTTTTTCCAATTATGATTCCAGAAAAGGTGAGTCGTGATGGGAAAACCACCATTTTTGAAGCGGAACGCCCATTAAAAGATTATTTGAGGTGAGTCAATTGAAGAAAAAAGTAATAGCCGGGGTTAGTCTGCTTTTGCTTGTCGTGATTAGCTTTGTGTTTCGCAATTATTTTTTATACGCATTTTACGACACAACACTGGATGTTTCCTACCCCTCAAATATCTCAATGACGCATAAAAATGATGCACTCATCGTGGACAGTGGTGCAAAACGCATTGTGAAACTTTCACCAAACGGAACATATTCCCTCAAAATTGAGGCATCGGCTTTGACCTTCCATAATGCGCGGGGTGTTTGCGAAGATGCAGCGGGTGAAAAAATATATGTCTCTGATGTAGTTTGGGCGAGCAACGGCATGGATATTGTACAAGAGAGTATTCAGGTGTTCGATCAACACGGAAAATATGAAACATCTCTTCTTGTACGGGAACACAAAGAAAGAACACCACGTCCTACGCTGTTTGGACCCTTTCTCTCTGATGCAACACTCTATGTCGCAGAGATTTCACAGGATTGCATCTCTGTGATTGATCTACAGCGCAATGTGGTACATCAAACCATATCTTATCCTGATGCGAATCTCCGGATCTCCTCTATAGCAATGCAAAAAGATCGCGTATTCTTGGTGGACAAGTCCGGTGTCATTTTGGAATGGGTTGGGGACGAAGGCCGTGTCTGTTATCACGGTTCAGAGACCGATATTTCTGTGCCATGGCAGA
>JAVVSI010000341.1:0-1073 GCA_036654315.1 Evtepia sp.
TCTTCTTCAGAGACTTTATAATTGTCGTCTTGCTCTGTGAAGTCCAGAATTTTCATATCGGGATAGACGATGAGCGCGGCTTTTGCGGTAGGCATATCGGTGACGACGAGATCAACGGCACCGGAATCCAAGGCAACGAGCATAGACGGAGCTGTTTCCTGTGCAGGGAGGATATTTGCATCTTTGAGTTGGGGCAGGCAGATATCATACCAGACGGTACCGAGCTGAGAGGTACAAGTTGCACCGGAGAGTTCGGCAATGCCCTTTGCATTTGCAAACTTACCGTCACCTTTGACGAGTGTGACGATGGAAGCGTAGTAGTAAGGTGTGGTAAAATCGACTTGTTTGAGGCGTTTGGTGGTGATAGACTGACCGGCGATTACGAGATCGGCTTCATCGGATTGGAGGGCGATGGGCAGGCTGTCCCAATCTTTTTTGACGATTTGGAGTTCACGACCCAAGCCGTCGGCAATCCGTTTTGCCATCATGACATCGTAGCCATAAGCAAAGTCTTTGGTACCATTGATAGGCACTGCGCCGTTGGAATCATCCGGTTGTGTCCAGTTATAGGGTGCATAGCTACATTCCATGGCGACGCGGAGTGGTTTTTCTGCATCCGGGGCGTCTGTGGTTGGATCAGCGGGTTTTGCACCGCAAGCGCAGAGACTTGTGAGCATCAGTACGCTGAGCAATAGGGCGGTCAGTTTTTTCATTTTCATTCAACCTCTTTCTTAAATTCCGAATCTGACGCGAGCGTCAATACGATGAATACTATACCATAGGGATACGAAAAAATCAATGAAAAGGCTATAATCTTAGCGATTAAAGTCCTATGTCCACAGTTTCTTCTGCTTTTTCCAATGGGATTTCGTCTGTGTGCTGCTCTGTTGTGTGACCCGTTGTCAGTAAAACGTCCAAGACCCCATGATAAAAGGATTCAGGACAGGCACGGAAACGCGCGGCCATTTCTTTTGCTTGGGGGATGGATGCGGTGAGGAGTTCAATGGTCAAAAGATTGCCATGCTCGTCGTCCAGAATCAAGCGGAGGGTAAACACTGCATCATCGGCTTCCT
>JAVVSI010000342.1:0-1070 GCA_036654315.1 Evtepia sp.
ACGGAACTATGACTTCAAGGATATTATTCTTCGTATCCACTATGCTTGTCTGCGTACCATTCTCGGTCTTGGTAATCGACATATCCAAAAATTGAATGTAACTGCCCGGCTCAAGTTTTTTAATTTCTTGTTGCTCGTTGTTCGCCTGATCCTCTTTCTCTCCGGTCACGATCATAAGGATCGACGCATTTTCGTCTTCTGCGACCTCATCTAAACCACCGACCATGACATCGGGTGTTTTGACAGGTGGCGTGGATGGATCATCCGGATCATCCGGTTCGTCTGTTACTTCAAGCACGCTGCTATGGCTTGCTGCCTTTTTCAAAACTGCATTTTGTGCAACGTCTTTGTCGGTCACAGTGACTAGGATGGTCAGGGTTCTCTCGCCTTTTGTTACCACCATATTATAGACTCCGGGTCGGATATTGGATATAAAATAATCGCCCTTGTTATCGGTCATGGCGGTGGCAATCACCTCTTTGCCGCGTATCAGCTTGACAGTCGCGTCCGCAACATTTGCTGTAGTATCATCTGTAATTTTACCGCTGAGGTTGTAGTGGCCGTTTTCCGTCCACTGTGCGTAGAGGGTGAACGCCAGACCATCGTTGAGGTTTTTCACACTTTGTTTGTTTTTGTAGCTGACCCCGGAACCGTCCTTTTTCGTATTCCAACCGGCGAACTTATAGTTCTCACGCGTTAATGTGGAAGTTGTGAGTGCAGTCTCTGCCGTATCATAGACAAGGCTTTGTGGGGCAATACTACCGGTACCGCCGTTTGCATCAAAAGTTACGGCGTAGGTATTGGCTGTCCATTTGGCATGATAGGTGATCGCTGCTTCAATTTTTGTGGCGGTTGTCAGTTTCGTTGCCCCATTGTACCAGCCATCAAAAGTATAGCCTGTACGGGTACTTGTGGGCAATGTGGGCAGGGTCATCTGCCATGTGATATCCCCAATGGTTGCCGGGGTCGTGCTGCCATATGCGCCACCATCAAAAGTCAATGTCAGCTTTGTTCCCGATGCAATTGTAATGTCTCGTTCGAGAGAATAGAACGCTGTTTTCGTTGCTTTC
>JAVVSI010000343.1:0-1045 GCA_036654315.1 Evtepia sp.
CCAAATCTTTTTCACGTAATTGCACAAAAGTAACACCGCCTTCGAGTGCTGCTTTGACCTGCTCGTAGACGGAACCAAATCGGCGATCAGTCACGGCGTATAAAGTCAGGGCGGATTTATCGAATTTCATATTGCGCCCCGGCCTCCAAGGTCTCACCATCCATGCGATCAATTGCGTCGATAATTCGGTTGCGATAGGTGGAGTTGCCGTCTGTTTTTTCCATGTTGTTCCATGCAATTTCGCCTGCAAGTCCCATGGCACAGACTGCCGCTGCCGTTGCACCCAAAACTTGTTTGGGGTTCGCGGTAATATAGGCCGCTACCATGGCAGAAAGTTGACAGCCGGTTCCGGTAATGCGTCCCATATCTGCTCTGCCATTTCGAATCACATAACAGTGATCCGCATCCGCTACCAGATCAATGGCACCGGTCATTGCAAGCACGCACTGTTGTTCGGCTGCAAATTCCTTTGCGAATGCAATGGTGGCGGGAAGGGTTTCTTCCGTGACTTTATCTGCAATGTCGGCATCAACACCTTTTGTGGTTCCACGTCCCTTTGCCAGTGTCTTAATCTCAGAGACATTCCCGCGTATCACGCTAAACTTTAGTTCTTTCATCAAATTCAACGCTGTTGCTGTCCGTAGTGTGCTTGCACCTGCTCCCACGGGATCTAAAACAAGTAAATGTCCCAGTTTATTTGCGCGTTTCCCGGCTAAGAACATGGATGGAATCGTATTGGAGTTCAGTGTTCCGATATTGAGATTCAAGCCGCCACAAATACTTGTAATATCTTCCACTTCGCGTGCATCGTCTGCCATAATCGGACTTCCGCCACAGGCGAGAAGTACGTTGGCAACGTCTGTTACTGTCACATAGTTTGTGATATTATGGATGAGTGGCTGTTTTCTTCGTACTTCGTTTAAAAATTCTTTCATTCGGGATTTCCTTTCTTTCGAGCGACTACCGTACAACGTCGCAAGTCTAACAATAAAAGTCTTTACTAAATTTTTCTTCAGAAAAATTTCAGGATCCAAGGACAGCGTCC
>JAVVSI010000344.1:0-1003 GCA_036654315.1 Evtepia sp.
GAAAAAACGCCCGATGTTTTGCTGAAAAAGTGCAGGATACCCAAGAAATACACTGGGGTGGGTGCAATCTTTTGCAAAACAGGGTGGGTGAGATTTTCAGAAGGCGTTAACGTGCAAGTCAGTGGATTCAACGAGAGCGAAGGGAGAATTTGAAATGGGAAAACTAACCGGGAAGGTCGCATTGGTCACCGGCGGAGCCCGCGGCATCGGCAGAGCCTATGCGTTGCATCTGGCGTCTTTAGGTGCGGACGTCGGCATCATTGATATTGATCTGAAATCTTATACTCAGTTTGATGCGGAGAAGGCTCTAATGACGGCTGATACCACCATGGATGAAATCCGTGCGATGGGCGTTCGGTCAGCAGGCGCTACCGCTGATATTTCCAACAAGGACCAGGTCTTCGCGGCAGTGCGGCAGATTGAAGAGGAGTTGGGCGACATCGCGATCTGTGTATGCAATGCGGGCGGTGGAAGCGGCACCAGCACCACCAATACGGCTTCAACCATGGACTTCGATCAGTGGAACATGGTAATGGGTCGCAATCTGTTTGGAACGGCATATACGGTTTATGCGGTTTCGCAGAGCATGAAGAAGAATGGATACGGTAAGATTATTACGGTTTCTTCCCAGAATGCGGTCGACTTTGACGAAAGTGGTGGCTATTGCCATTATGGTACGGCCAAGGCGGGAATTCGGGCTTATACTATTCTGGCAGCAACAAAATTGGGAAAATACGGTATTGCGGTTAATCGCATTGTCCCCGGCTACATTGCGACAGGACGCCTCAATGTGGGATTTAGTAAACCGGGCGTGAGTGAAGTTATTTGCAAGCGGACCTCGTTGCGGCGTCTCGGAACCCCAGAAGATTGCGCCAAGGTGATTGAATTCCTCGCCACCGACCTGTCTGATTTTGTGACCGGGGCGACGATCGAAGTAACCGGAGGCACCGAAGGAAAGCTGGGGAATCCCCTCTGATTCTGAAAGATAAGTGGAACACCAGAC